>CAJXJU010000001.1 GCA_913055195.1 uncultured Desulfohalobiaceae bacterium
ATCTTCTGCGATGGCAAAAAAAAGCATTCGTCCAATAATCGGTAAAGTCCGGGACGAATGCAGCCTGATGCAGCAAATGGATGTCTGGCTATTAATGTGCCGAAAAGCACGTAAAATAATTAGCCCAAAGTGATGAAAAAAGACTAGCGAGAAAGGGATGCTCATAAAACACCACCAGGATAGCGCCTGGGAGGGTGCGGGGAAAACTCCGTCTTCCCACTTGACATACTTATCATGGATGTCCCCGCACGGAAAAATTTACTTTTTGCAGGCGACTCTTTCAATATCCCTTACCTGGATTCATAATGTTGTAAGGATCAAATACTCTTTTAATCTGACGCATGGCAAACCAGTCATCTCGCTTCAATTGCCAGCCAATAAAGGGACGCTTTGTCAAACCAATGCCATGTTCACCAGATAAGGTGCCGCCAAGGCCCAACACAATCTTTAAAATCTCTTTTTTTGCCTGGTTCGCGTTTTTGCATTCCTTTTCATCATTTGCATCAAACATAATATTGGTGTGAATATTGCCATCTCCAATGTGCCCAAAAGTAAGAATGGGCAGGTCATATTTTTGCCCGACCTCTTTTATGCTTTCAATTGCAGCCTTAACTTTGCCTCTGGGCACAGTAATGTCTTCACTCATTTTATTGGGTTTTAGCTTAAATGAAGCAGGACTTACAAGGCGGCGAAGTTCCCATAACCTTTCTTCATCTTTGCCCATACCTTTTTGCTGCACATTGGCCTTAGCACATATTTTCTCAAGTTCAGCCAGGTTCTCTTTGACTCCCTGCTCATGGCCATCGAGTTTAATCAAAAGAATGGCATTTGTACCCTCTGGCCAGGGCACAGGCGCAATAGCTTCAATACACTTTAAAACCAGATCAGGCATAATTTCAAGAGCTGTTGGCAGGATGCCAGCCTGAAAAATCTGCTGCACAGTATCCAGGGCATGGTCCAATTCTGAAAAGCCAACCAGAAAAGAAGCTGTTACAGGCGGAAGTGGCAAAACTTTTAAATAAATCCTGGTAAATACCCCCAGGGTACCTTCTGAGCCAACAAAAAGTCTGGTCAAATCCAGACCAACCACATTTTTGTGACAACGACTTCCCAAGTTCAGCACACGGCCTCCAGGCAAAACCACTTTCAGACCCAGAACATAATCTCCAGTCACTCCATATTTTAGAGCGCGCATCCCACCGGCATTGGTGGCAACATTGCCACCAATAGTTGATATACGCACACTTGCAGGGTCTGGAGGATAAAACAATCCTTTTGCGCAAAGCGTTTTTTGCAACTCATAAGTAACTACCCCGGGCTCGACCACAACCACAAAATCATGCTCATCCACATCCACAATCCGGTTAAGTTTAAGCATGGATAGAACTATTCCGCCGCCCTTTGGCACACAGGCCCCAACCATATTAGTGCCTCTGGCCCGCGTAAACACAGGAATCTTTTCTTTTTGCGCAAAATCAAGAAAATCCCGCACCTGCTCCGGTCTTTGTGGGCGAACAACTGCCCAGGGCATATCCAGAATCCTGCTGGAGTCAGTACCAAAAATTAACTTGTGTTCTGGAGTCAAAAGCAGGTCTTCAGAAGGGAAAATCAATTTAAGGGCCTTTATCCAGGAACGTCTCAATTTTATCACTTTTTACCCTTTATACCTGGCCATCTCGCGGGCCATATCCCTGGCAACAGCTCTTCTCTTTAGCTCCTCTCTCTGATCATGGAGTTTGCGCCCCCTGGCCAGAGCCAGTTCCACCTTAACTTTACCTTGCTTAAAGTACATTTTTACAGGAATCAGGGTCAGTCCCTTTTGTTCTACTTTACCCATCAAACTTTTGATTTCTCTTTTATGCAAAAGGAGCTTACGCTCTCTTTCTGGATCGTGCTGAGCATATCCGGCATTTTCATAAGGTGCGATATGCACGCCCACCAGATAGGCTTCTCCACTGTCAAAGCGAACATAACCATCTTTAAAACTAAGCCTGCCAGCACGCAATGATTTCACTTCAGAACCAGTAAGGACTATTCCTGCTTCAATAAAATCCAGAAGCTCGTATTCTCGTCTGGCCTTTTTATTCTGGCCAATAATCTTTATCCCGCCTTTTTTATTCATATAATTTCCTTAACCCTTACCACTTACCCCTTACCCCTTACCCCTATTCATCTATAAGTGATGTATAAAACATAAGTTCTTCTGGAAAACGATTAAATATCATCTCCCGAACCAATTTATTACTATAATCAACTGTATCACTTTCTATCACTTGCTTTAATAACTGCTTACACTCCTCCATTGTTGCCTGGCGGATTATGCGCTTAATGCCAGGGATAGCCTGAGGATTAAGACTTAAGGAATCCACCTGCATACCCATTAATATAGGTACACAAAAGGGATCTGCAGCAACTTCACCACACAGGCTGACCTCTATTCCTGCCTCATGAGCTGCGTCCACCACATGTTTGATACTCCGTAAAATGGCAGGGTGCAAAGGCTGATAAAGATAAGAAACATGTTTATTGGTCCGGTCTATTCCCAGAGAGTACTGAATTAAGTCATTGGTCCCAATACTGAAAAAATCAACTTCCCTGGCCAATATGTCTGCAATTAGCACAGAGCCAGGGACTTCAATCATTATTCCGATAGGCATATGCTCATTAAAGGGAATTTTTTCTCTCCTTAATTCCTCCTGTACCTGGGAGTAAAATTCCTTTACTTCCTGCAACTCCTGCAGGCCTGAAATCAGAGGAAACATGATGGAAATATTCCCCAGCACACTGGCGCGCAAGATAGCCCTTAGTTGTGCTCGAAACAATTCTTTATGTTTTAAACAGAAACGAATTGCCCTGAGCCCCAACGCGGGATTGGATTCTTCCAGCGAGCCAAAATGATTGGAAATTTTATCTGCTCCCATATCCAGGGTACGGATAACCACCTTACGCGGATACATAATCTCAGCCAGTTCATGGTACTCCTCAAATAGTTCCTCTTCCGAGGGCAGGCTGTCCCTGTTTAGATAACTGTATTCCGTTCGATAAAGCCCTATACCTTCACCACCGTGATCAATAACAGCGGCCACTTCTTCAAAAAGTTCAATGTTGGCCAGAATCTGAACCTGGTACCCATCAATAGTTTCAGCGGGCAGGTGGCATGTTTTATTAATTAAAGATTGATAGGCTTCAAACTGGTATTTGAGGTCCGCAAATTCAGCCAGTTCTTCTTCAGTGGGCCCGACTATAATCCGACCATGAAAGCCATCAAGAATAATAAGCTGCCCATCTTCAATGTCCTCTTCCAGGTTTTCCACTCCCACCACAGCCGGAATTTGCAATGATCTGGCCATGATTCCAGCATGGGATGTTTTTCCGCCCATGGCCGTGGCAAAGGCCATGATCTTGTCCACCTGCAAGGCGATTGTATCAGCCGGGGAAAGGTCATGGGCAAGGAGGATAACCCGCTGAGATATGGCCCCAACGCCTTTGGTTTTACCACGCAAGACATCCTGAACCCGGTCAGCCACCAGACGAACATCCTGTATTCGCTGACGAATATATTCGTCATCAATACGGCTAAACGCCCTGCCTATATCTGCCACACTCTTTTCAAGCGCCCACTCGGCATTGATCATCTTTTCCTGAATATATTTTAAAGCACCCTGTTTAAACTTCTCATCCTTTAAAATCATCAAATGTGACTCAATAATAGCCGCATGTTCTTTAAGTTCACCTGGAATCTTCTGGCGAATCTCATCCAGTTCCTGCAAGGCTGCATCAAAAGCACTGAGTAGTCGCTCTTTTTCGTTTGCCACGTTGCCCGGAGTAATACTCATCCTGGGCAATGACGCCTTAGAACCTCTATTCAAAAAAAAAGCCTTGCCAATAGCAATCCCTACGGAAACAGCTATGCCGGACAATACCTTTCTGGCCATTTATTTTTCTTCTCCAAATCTCTGGGCAAAAAGTTGACTTAAATAAGCAATAGCTTCACTGGCATCCTCACCTTTAGCACACAGGGTAAGCGTGCTGCCTCCGGGTGCTGCCAGAGTCAGAATGTCTAAAATACTCTTGGCATCCACTTCTCTTTGACCATATTTGAGTTTAATAGAGGCTGAAAACTTCTGGGCCTCTTGCGCCAATTTAGCAGCAGGCCTTGCATGTAAACCCAGTTCATTCAACAGTTTCACTTGTGAAGAAAAATAGTTCTTATTCGTCATGTTAACCTCAATAAAGTCGATGTAGAAGACCTTGACAAAACTCAACTATCCTGGACCAAAACACTACGCCAATGAACATTAGCCAGACCAGAACTTCCCGGCTACACAAAAATTTACTGAAAATTAAGGCCAAAATTCCAATAGACAAGACTAACGAACAAAACTGAAGCCAACTAATTGGCTCAGGCCAGATTAAATACCAGATTACAAGCAGTAAAAACGCGTTAACAGTTTTAAACACACTTCCCAGATTGATTAAATCCCAATTTTTTAGCCGATTCAAAAAAGCCAGTCCCTCAGAAAACCCTTTATAGAAAGTATATACTTTAAAAAGCTGCAAACCGATAAACCATAAAACCATCCAGAACACAGCCAATCTGTTAAGGCCACAAAATAACAATAAAATTGTGGACAAAGACCAGGTAATCAAAAGGCTGCCTCCAAAAAAAGAATCTCCTATGGCTGAAAGCGTATAAACCATAGTTGATTTGAGCTTGGGAAGCATATTTGCTGGAACAAGTCCCTGGGCAATCTTCTGCTCCAGAAACAAAAAAATACCCACCAGTAAGGGCGCCCAGAAGGGATGTGAATTATATAATTTTAAATATCTTTTCCTGGCCTTGATAAGTTTTTTTTCGTCAGAATAAAGTACTCGCAGTCCAGGATCTAAAGCATATATGAGTCCAATATTTTGCAGCCCCCTTGTATTAAAGGCACTACCAATCAGATAGGTCCGCCAGAAACATCGACTCAAAATCTTCAAATCCAGTTCCTGCATTTTTAGCTCATGAGATTGGGTTTGTTTTTAGGTATATTCTCCAAACTTCCCATCTTCTTATCTTCCTGACTTCCTCTTTTTGAGCCTGTACTCTGGACTAACTTATAAATCTCTTTTCCTGACCAACCCCTGACCATTCCTGCAATTTTGCGGACAATCTCTCTGCTTCTCAGGCCATTTTGCCTGTTCTGTTCGATCAAATCCAGCACATCTTCAAGACTAGTTTGAGTTTTTTCTGTAGCCGGAGCAATAACAGCGGTTATCTCGCCCTTTAATTTCTCCTCATCCAGCTCAATTTTATCCAGATTACCAAAGATAAATTGCTCAAATTTTTTGGTCAGCTCTCTAGCCAGACAAAATGGTCGCGGCCCTAACACTTCATACGCCACGTGCAAGGACGAAATTATCCTGTTTTTGCGCTCAAAAAAAACTATGGTAGTGGGAGTATGCTCCCAGATTTGAAAAATTTTTTTTATTTCGCCTCTTTTTCTGGGCAGAAATCCTAAAAAAGTAAAAGGATAAGGGGGCAGCCCACAAGCCATCAGGGCTGCTATTGGAGCACAGGGGCCGGGAACAGGACTAACCCTGAAACCATGCTCATGACAGGCCCTGACCAGTTTGTAACCTGGATCAGAGATGAGAGGAGTACCGGCATCAGAAATCAAGGCAACATCCAGGCCCCGGGATAATTTATCTAAGACCAGACTGATTCTATCCTGCTCATTGTGCTCATGAAGACTTACTATTTTTTTGCCCGAGATATCCACTCGTTGGAAAAGAGACCTTGCTCGACGTGTATCCTCAGCCAGAATCAAAACACTTTTGACAATGGTCTCAGCGGCCCGAGGAGAAAAATCACCAGGGTTGCCAAGAGGAGTGGCTACTACCCACAGCGTAGGTGAACTCAAAAGCGTTTTGCACATGCTCAATATCCGCGCTATTATTGTCCAATATCACACATATCAAATCAAAACGGCACATCTGGTCCCATAAACCATTTTTGCTCAGATACAAGGTGGCCGTCTTCAATAGTCTTTTGCGTTTATGGTAGGTCAAGGCCTCAGAGGGTAGAACACTGGTTGACGCGGACCTTGTTTTTACTTCAACAAAGACTATTGTCTCCTTGTGCCGGCACACCAGGTCGAGCTCTCCAAAATTGCATCTCCAGTTTCTGTCCAGAATTTTATAGCCTTTTTTGCGCAAATAAGCTGCTGCCAGCTCTTCTCCACTCCGGCCAACTCTTAAATGTCTGGCAAGCACAACCTTCTCTCTTCTCGCTGCCTTAGCACACCTTTAAAAGTTTTTCTATGCACAGGGCATGGTCCTAAACGCTTGATAGCCAGAAGATGCTCTCTGGTCCCATAACCCTTATGCTTGGCCAACCGATAACCAGGGTATCGCCGGTCTAAATGAAACATTAGATGATCGCGAAATGTTTTAGCCAGAATTGAGGCCGCAGATATGCATGGTACCTGTGCATCCCCACCTACAACAGCTTTCTGTGGAATATCTAAGGGTATGGTTTGGTTCCCATCAATGAGGAGGAAACGGGGTGTTTGCTTCAAATTTTTAACGGCCCGGCCCATAGCCTTTAACGTGGCCTGGAGAATATTAATCCGATCAATCTCTTCAGGCCAGGCAAGACCAATAGCCCAGGCTTTAGCCTGGGCCTTAATCTCGACAGCAATTTTTTCGCGTTTTTGAGGGCTTAACTTTTTGGAATCGTTAAGCCCGGGGAGAAAAAAATTGTCAGGCAGGATTACAGCGGCAGCAACAACAGGCCCGGCTAAACAGCCACGACCTGCTTCATCAATGCCGGCTATGTGTTCTGTTGAAATCCTCAAGGGGACCAAAGCATCCACATATCCCCTCTTAACTGGTTTAATGCCAGGTTTCTTTGCTCTTAATGCGAGCAGCTTTACCTTTCAGGCCACGCAGGTAGTAAATTCTGCCCTGACGTACCTTTCCTTCGCTAACCACTTCAATACGCTCAATAAAAGGAGAATGCATGGGAAAAATTCTCTCCACCCCAATACCATCCGATATTTTTCGTACTACAAATGTTGAATCAGTTGTTCCACGTTTTACCCTGATTACAGTCCCCTGAAAAACCTGTATTCTCTCCTTTTCCCCCTCGATAATGCGCACATGCACCCTCACAGTATCACCTGCCTTGAACTTTGGCAGGTCCATACGCATTTGTTCTCTTTCAATCTGTTGCAAAACATTCATTGTTCCACACTCCTTATATAAGCTAAATTCTTTCACGCAAAATAATCACCTAAAATGCGATCAACATATATAGAAGCTGCTGAGCGCACCGACAGATGATTGTAATCACTTAAGTAAGCGATAGGTCTAAGCGTAGCGTGCGCCTTTTTCATCACCTCAGGACTCAGGCCCGATCCAGTACCAAAAACCAGCAAAACCGGCTCCCGCCCTAGAAGCTCGCGAACCTCATCACAGGCAAGTTGCCCGGTTTCTCTTGCACTGGTAACAATTATCTTTGGCTGGCGACCGGTCTTTTGAGCGATATCCGAAACCGCATCCTGCAAGTACGAACAAATGACTATTGTCTCAAGAGCCTTGGCTCTGTCCGGATTTGCCTTACCGCCTGGCCCAGAAATCCAGTGCTTAATTAACCTCGCGGCTAATTGCTGCTGATCCTTTAGCGGCGTACAAATATAATACCCACCCAGACCAAAGGTACGCGAAACGCGACCAATATCGTGAATATCAAGATTTGTCAAAGATGTTGTTCCTATTTGCCCATTTTTATTCAAAACAGGATAGTGAACAAGGGCAAGATAGAGATTTCTGCCTAAATGTACTCTCTCTAACCCTTTCAAAAAATTGATATCTAAATCTGATAACTTTACTTTATCCAGAAGTTCAGGCCTTAAATTTAGAGTATCTTCCAGGGCTTTGCGCCTTCTCCACAGAGCGATCTCTTTATGATTTCCAGATAAGAGCACATCCGGAACCTTTTTACCCTGAAACACTTCCGGTCTGGTATAATGTGGATATTCCAAAAGGCCAGCAACAAAACTCTCTTCAGTAAAAGACTCTTCTTTGCCCATAAAACCAGGTACAAGGCGGGAAATCGCTTCAATCATGCACAAAGCAGCCACTTCCCCACCATTCAAAACAAAGTCTCCTACAGACACAGGTTCCAGATCGTACAAGTTCTCAATTCTTGCGTCTATGCCCTCATAACGCCCACAGATAAAGGCAATCTCTTTTTCTAAAGCCAGATTTTTAGCCATATCCTGATTAAAAGGTTTTCCTTTGGGCGAAAGGAGAATCTTGCGACACGTACCAGGCAGAGTTTCTATGGCCCGGCTTAATGGTTTAAGCAACATAACCATGCCTGGCCCTCCGCCATAAGGACGATCATCAACAGTTTTGTGCCGATCTTCAGCAAAATCCCTGGGATTTATAAACGAAAAATCAATAAGCCCCTTATCTTGAGCCCTGGCAAGCAGCCCACAACTCAAAGGAGACTGAAAAAATTCAGGAAAAATTGAAAGAATATAAAAATGCATCCCAAACTCATCGAGTTTTTGCAGTTAAGTCTTTAATAATAATCTCTCCATTTCTTTCTTACCAGCTTCCTTAACAAGTTTAGATATTTCTTCTATTTCTTTATCAGAAGCTGTTGACTTATTCACTATTGCAAGCATTTCTAGATATTTTAAAAATTTTCTGATTGTAGTATCTCTAAGCAAACTTTTAGGCAAATTAAAACTTATCAAATCATCTTTGTAAATAATTTCTACCATTATACTTTTCTCCTTCCTTTATTATGCGGATGCACCCTGGCTTAATCGATCATATTTTCTGTCCGTTTTAGGTGCTCGGCCACCTCCGTATAATGTACATATTGCTTAAATTGTGCTAATGACCTGGTTAAGATAAATATCCAACAATCCTTCAGGCGGATTTATAACTATCCTTTTTTGCGTAAGATCTACGTCCTCAACAAACTCCTCATTTGCCGGGAACAGAACTTCTTCTTCATTGTCGGTTATAATTACCCAGACTTCGCTTCCACTATGAACCTGAACATCTTTAAGTACGCCCAGAAATCCCCCATCCGGCAGGTAAACCCGGCAGTCCAGAAGCTCATAAAGATAAACCTCTCCTTCATCCTTTGGGGGTAGATCCTTTTCTCTTACCAGTACTTCTGCCCCCCGCCATTCTTCAGCTTGATCCCGACCAATAATATTTTCAAAAAAAACAAGCACCTTGTTCTGGTGAGGTCGCCAGGAGAGAAGCCTGAAAGGCCTTGGCTTTTGCCCTTCTTTTTGCAGATAAAGCCGCCCCAGAGAATCCAAAAAGAAAGGGGAGTCTGCATACAAGGCAATGCAAAGCTCCCCTTTTAGTCCATGCGGCTTCAAAACCTTTCCACACGACACAAGGTTTTTGGAAGCCATGGGTTATTTTCTTTATTCCAGTATTTCCAATACAGCACGCTTTTGGGCCTTGGTTGAGGCAGCGCCCAGGATTGTGCGCATAGCTCTGGCTGTGCGTCCTTGTTTGCCAATGACCTTACCCAGATCCTCCTTAGCCACTTTGAGTTCAATGACAGATGTCTGCTCACCTTCGATCTCAGACACAGATACGGCATCTGGATTGTCAACCAAAGACTTGGCAATGTACTCGATCAAATCTTTCAACATAAGCACCTCCGTTAACTACAGTTCTAAATTGATTTTCCGGACCTGTTGAAAACAAACGCTATGTTCAAAGCCGCTATCTTTAGTAGCTGCTGGTTTAGCAGCCACCTGCGTAAGCAGCTATCGGCCCCACAACTAGAAACCCACTTTTTTTAGCAAAGAGCGGACAGTATCAGAAGGCTTAGCCCCCCTTCCCATCCACATCTTGACCTTTTCTTGATCGATTTTGATTTCAGGTGGTTCACTCATGGGGTTATAATACCCCAGGTAATCCAGAGCACGACCATCACGCCTGGTCTCACTGTTCAAAGCCACAATGCGATAAAATGGTCTTTTCCTGGAACCCATTCTCGTCAATCTCAATCTCAAAGCCATTCTTTTCAACCCCCATCTTATTTTTAAATCCGCCGAGCACCTAAAACGGACAGGAAATATGGTTGATTAAGCCAGAATATAACAGTCCGTTTTAGGTGCTCGGTTTTTGTGTCAAAATTTTGGTACGATTGCCCTGTGGCAACCACTTAAGACGTGTAACAGATATAAACAAGTTTTTATTTTGTCCAGTGTCAAAGTCTATCTCTTTTTCTTTTTTCTTTTAAGTTTTTTGCGTTTTTTACGCAAAGAGTTAGTAGAAGCTCCCCCCAAACGCATGCTACCTTTCATGCTCTGGCCCATCATTTTCTTCATCATCTTCTGCATCTGCTCGAAATTCTTGAGCAATTGATTTACTTCCTGAACAGATGTCCCGCTTCCCCTGGCTATTCTTTGCTTGCGACTGGCATTGATGATTTTGGGATCGTGCCGCTCCTCAGGTGTCATGGAATTTATAATGGCCTCCACCCTGGCCATCTCTTTTTCAGGGACTTTGACATCTTTTAGCTTGTCCCGCAACTTGCCCATCCCTGGAACAAGCTTGAGCAAACCTTCTATTGACCCTAATTTCCTCAAACGACGCATCTGGGTCCTGAAATCTTCTAAATCAAACTGGGATTTTTTAAGCTTTTTTTCCAGTTCCCTGGCTTCCTCTGCGTCAATGCTGGACTGGGCCTTCTCAATCAAAGTAAGTATATCGCCCATTCCCAGGATCCGGGAAGCCACCCGATCAGGATGGAAAACCTCCAGATCGCTTAATTTTTCACCAACACCAATAAACTTGATGGGCTTCTGTGTGACTGACTTAATGGACAGGGCAGCGCCACCACGGGCATCACCCTCCATTTTAGTAAGTACAATGCCAGTTACATCCAGAAGCTCATTAAACCTGGCAGCCACATTAACCGCATCCTGACCGGTCATGGCATCGGCAACAAACAAAATTTCATGCGGCTGACACTCTGACTTGATGGCCACCAATTCCTGCATCAATTTTTCATCTATATGCAACCGACCTGCCGTATCCAGCAAAACCACACTATAAGCACTCTTCCTGGCTTCCTCAACAGCATTACGACAGATATCCACCGGATCCATATCTGACGAAGATGGATAGGCAGGGATATTGATCTCGCTGGCAAGCTTATGCAATTGCTCTATAGCGGCAGGCCTATAAACATCCGCAGGGACCAGATATGGAGCATGCTTCATACGCCGCAAAAACAGGGCCAGCTTGGCTGCTGTAGTTGTTTTACCTGAACCCTGCAAGCCTACAAGCATAATTACAATGGGAGGCCTGGCCTTTAAATTAAGACCCTGACTTTGTCCGCCCAGAAGTTCAATAAGCTCTTCATGAACAATTTTAACTACCTGCTGACCAGGGGTGAGGCTTTTTAAAACGTCTTGCCCTAGAGCACGCTCTTTTACCCGCTGAATAAAATCCCTGGCAACTTTATAGTTGACATCCGCTTCCAGAAGGGCAAGGCGCACTTCCCGCAGGCCTTCCTGAATATTCTTCTCATCCAGGCGACCATGCCCTTTTAACTTCTTGAATACTGAATTTAATCTATCAGATAGGCTATCAAACATTTTTAATTAATCTACACAACTTGCCAAAAATTATCATCTAACACGCCATGCCTGACATGCTTTTCTTTCCAACTTCCCTGACAGCAAGAAAAGAAGTCTATCTTTATAGCCAGGGCAAGGGCCTGAGTCAAGCTTTTTATTTGTCCAGGACAAAACACTGGCGTCAAATTTTGTGGTCAACCATGTATCTATAAAGGATTTTCAACTTTAACCCCAGCTATTACCTCGCCACTGTTTAAGTCCTCTGTAAAAATAACCTTACACCTTGCAAAAACAGCAGCAGATACAATCAGGCCATCCCAGAAGGATATAGAACTTTCCTTTACGATTTCTATAGCCTTAAAAATTTTCTCACGGTCTATCTTTATAGTTTCCACGGGAGAAAAGGTTTCAAGCACTTTTTTTGCGTTATCAAGGGAAATGGCGGGAGCAAATTTTCTGGTCAGTACCACAAACAGTTCCTGCAACACCTGGGTAGAAATGACCATATCTCCCGAAGGCATCCAGAGGGCAATAAGGTCTTTTGCCTTTTTTCTTTTTTCTGGACTTCTTTGATCAAAAGCATAAGCCAGGATGTTGGTATCGAAAAAGGCTTTAACTTTCATAAAGTTCCTTTCTTGTCCATTTTTGAGATTTAGAGGCGTAATTATCACAGAGTTGTAAAAATTTTTGAGTACTTTTTTTTAGCTGTTCTTCACTTTGAGTAAAATCTTCCAGATATTTTGTTATTAAAGAACTAAGAGAAACACCTTTTAAGGCAGCATAGTTTCTGGCCTTATTTAAAAGTTCGTCGGGAATGACAAGAGTCAAGTTGGCCATGTTAACCTCCTCGCGTCGCGTATTCACTACTCACCGCTCACCTTTTCCACGGCCCTCTTAATTGGTTCAGCGGCCCGGGCAATAATATCCTCATCCACACAAAAGGCAAAACGCACATAACCAGGATAGCCAAAGCCAGAACCAGGAACTGCCAGTACCTTTTCTTCCATGAGTGCGGCCACAAATTCATGGTCTTTTTCACGCGGAGCTCTGGGGAAAAAGTAAAAGCCTCCTTTAGGCAGGGAAAACTCAAGTCCGGCACATCTAAATACTTCGGCCATAACTTCTCGCCTGCGCTCATATTTCTTTGTATCAACAAGAGAACCAAGGGCTTTTAGAATTAAATATTGCCCAATAACTGGCGCATTGACATAGCCAAGAATTCTATTGGTCAAAATAAGGCCCGCCAACAAATTCTCTTTTTGTTCCATCTGAGGACAAACAGCAATATACCCAACCCTCTCCCCTGCCAGAGCCAGACTTTTGGAAAAGGAACTGACAACAATACTGTGAGGATACATAGATAAAATAGAAGGCACGTCAGTATTATCATAGGTCAAAAAGCGATAAGGCTCATCTGAAACTAAAAAAATAGGCCGGCCCAACTCAGTGCTCCTGGCCTTTAAGATATCCACCAATCCCTCTAATTCCTCTTTTGTATAGACCTGACCTGAAGGATTATTAGGCGAGTTAATCAGTACTGCTCTCACCTTTGGACCTAGAGCCTGCTCAAGTCCATTTAAATCAAGCTCAAAGGTCAATGGTTTACACGGTACGGTCTTTAAACTCCCTCCGAAATTTTGCACATAAAAACTATATTCTACAAAATAAGGAGCAGGACAAACCACTTCATCACCAGGCTCTAACACTGCCCGGAAAAAAGCGTTTAGCCCGCCTGCTGCCCCACAGGTAACAATAACATCCTCAGCACTTAAATTAACCCCCTGTTCTTTACTTAAATGGCTGGCCAGGGCACCCCTTACAGATGGCAGACCAGCATTTGGCATGTATCCCAGAGAAAACGGCCTGTTCACCTGGTCAGCCAGTTCCTTTAATCCTGAGGCCACTTCCCCGGGAGGCGGCAGATCAGGGTTACCCAGACTAAAGTCAAAAACATTTTCTGAGCCATACTTTTGCTTTAACTCTCTGCCTTTTTCAAACATCTGCCTTATCCAGGAGGCCTTTTCCAGATAACCTTCTACCTGTCTGGCTAAAAGCTGCATCATTTTCCCCTTTATGTTTTTAACCGGGTGCATCCGCGGATAGCGGGAGAACCGTTAGCAACGTAGGGGCAATCCATGAATTGCCCCTACTGCTTAATGTCACCTGAAACTTATTTTATAATTTTCCAATCGCCATTGTGGATCATCACCATTTCAAAGGCGTCCTCATTTAAACCATTGTGGTCAGTGGCGGAAAAGTTAAAAATACCGCCAGTACCTACAAAGCCAGTAATCTTTTCCAGATTATTTCTAATATCCGCTGGTCTGGCAGACTTACCCATTTTAATGGCCTTGATGACCAATTGCAAAGCATCCCACGCATGGCCTCCAAAGGTGGAAACCGGGGAATGAAATTTAGACTCATAGTTCTGTTTATACGCTTTTAAAACAGGTTTTTGTGGATTGGAGTCGGATATCTGATTTGCCACAATCAAACGTCCAGCCGGAAGCATAATACCTTCGCTCGCGCTACCGGCAAGCTCAATGAATTTCTTCGAAGCAACGCCGTGACTCATATAGAGCGGAGTTGTGATACCAAGCTGAACACGGTTTCTGGCCACAACAGCAGGTCCAGGATTGGTTCCCCAGCAAATAATCGCGTCCGGGGCTTTAGATTTTATCTTGATAAGCTGTGATGTCATATCAGTATCTTTAGGTCCATAGACCTCATCAGCCACAAGGCTAAAACCCATTGCAGGTATCAACTTTTTCAAAACAGCGCGTCCAGCCTGACCAAAACCATTAGAGACAGTGAGGATAGCAATCTTTTTGTAGCCTTTGCCTTTAGCGTGGTTTAAAATTTTTGTTACAGCGTGGCGATCTGACTGTGGGGTCTTAAATATCCATTTTTTTACAGGCTTAACAATCTTTTCTGCTGCTGCACATGAAACAAGAGGCACCCTTGCTCTTTCAAAACGATTCACTATAGCCAGGGTATTGCCAGAAGTGGTAGGCCCTATCACTGCCACAACCCTATCTTTTTTTAACAATTTATTGGCAGCCAGCACACATTTGTTTACATCTGTTTCATCATCATAAATGATCAACTCAATTTTTTTTCCTATTACACCTCCCTGGCTATTAATCTGTTCCACCAGCATCTGTGCTGTATTCTTTTCTGGTGTTCCCAGAAAAGAAGCAGGGCCTGATGCGGAGAATATGGCCCCGATTTTAATGACATCAGATGCCCATCCATTAGCAGCAAACAAAAGACAAACAGCCCACAAACATAAAACCCTCAAAATCTTCATAATACCCTCCTTAAAATTAATATTTAAAAATAATTTTTCTCAGTCTGTAAAAAAACACTTTGCCAAAAACAAAACTTTATAGGTAAGTGGCTATGTTAAGCGGACAAAAACCAGGTATCCTGTATGGGCTACCATGCGGTCATCGGGACGCAAACGCTGAGAAACTGGTTTATAACGACGAACCAAAATCTCTAAAACTTCAATTTCGCCAAAAGGGCCTTGCTCAAAACATTCCAGGAGTTTGCTTACTTGATTTGTAGTAGGCAAAAGAAATCCTAATGGAGCGCCTTTTTTTAAAGCAGACGGAATATATTCCAGATAGTCCCAGGGCGTGCGCACATCTAAAAAAAGGGCATCCGCGTCTTTTTGCAAAAAACCATCATTTATATCTTGATGAAATTGTTCCACCCGCTCTGTCAGACCTGCCCGTGCCAGATTTTGAGCACAAAGTTTAAAAAATTCTTCCCTGCGTTCATAAGAATACACCTTGCCCTGTTCGCCTACAAACCAGGCCAGAGCTGTAGTCAACGCCCCTGAACCAGAGCCGGCTTCAATGACTTTGCTGCCCGGGCCAATACCTAATTTTACAACTATATACCCGATTTCTTTGGGATAAATTATTTGCGTCTGTCGCTTAATGGATTTAATTAAATCATATAGAGTCGGTTTTAGCACGAGGTAGGGACGACCCAGATGAGTGAACACTGTTTGTCCGAACCCTGCCTGCAAAACATTTTTCATCTCCAGTTGCCCGTCATGGGTATGCAGGATATCATCAGGCCTGGCAAGCTTAAAGTAACGCTTGCCCCTGGGGCTGACTAACATTACCAATGTGCCGGGTTCAAGCATAAGGCCTCCAGGTAAAAATTCGAGGTTCGAGGTTCGATCTTGACGTTTTTTCCTGTAGGGGCACGGCGCCGCCGTGCCCCTACCCAAACAATAACATGACACCATTTTTTGAACACATACTACTAACTCAACTTTCGGAGCTGCGGAAAGCACGTTTTCTTCCATGCTGGACAAAGGTTTGGACACGTCTAAGCTCGTT
>CAJXJU010000002.1 GCA_913055195.1 uncultured Desulfohalobiaceae bacterium
TCGTTCGCCTGTCCCCGCACGGAAAAATTTACTTTTTGCAGGCGACTCTTTTAAAGTAAGACGCATTCGGTAACTGCATCGTTACTTGATTAATCTCAAACTTGATCCAGATTGTGTTTGTTTCTCTTGCTCATATCTTGAAAATTTTCATTATATTTGTTAGCTCTTTGACGTTTAGTGCGCAATTTTAGGAGTCGCCTGCAAAAAGAGACTTTTTGCTGGCGACTCATTTCTTATTTTAAGCTCAAAACATTAAAACTTTAAGGAGGTAAATTTATGTCGATAATTACAATTTCCAGAGGTTCTTATTCTAAAGGTAAAGAAATCGCTGAAAAATTGGCTCAACGATTAGGTTATGAATGTGTATCTAGAGAAATTTTGCTGGAGGCATCCAAGGAGTTTAATATTCCTGAGGTGAAATTTGCAAGAGCATTACACGATGCTCCATCTGTTTTAGATAAAATTATATATGGGAAGGAAAGATTTATAGCATATCTAAAATGTGCTTTATTAGAACATGTAAAAAAAGATAATGTAGTATATCATGGTCTTGCTGGCCATTTCTTTTTACAAGGAATTCCGAATGTTATAAAAATTAGAATAATTGCTAATATAGAAGATAGGATAAAAGAGGAGATGAAACGTGAAAAAATTTCAAAGGATGATGCCCGAAAAAATTTAGAGAAAGATGATTATGAAAGACGAAAATGGTCTATTAGTCTATATGGAAGAGATACAGCAGATCCTCATTTATATGATATGATTTTTCATGTAGATACTTTAACAGTAGATGATATCGTGGATATTTTAGAACGTGTTAGCAAACGCCCCTGTTTTCAGACTACAGAACAAGCAAAAAAAATTTTATATGATAGATATTTATCGGCTAAAATAGAGGCCTGTTTAGTTGATAAATTCCCATCTGTGCGTGCTCATTGTCGAGATGGGGTTACATATATAGATGTTAAATGCGTAGCTACTGATAAGAAAAAGATAATTGAAGATATACGTCAACTTATTAGCAGTTATAAAGAATTAAAAGATATTAAGGTAGAAATAGAGCCAATTTGTTATATTCCTGACTAAAAAATATTGAACCATGCTGCAAAAACTATTTTTTTTGAAGAATCCTAGAATCGCCTAAAAAAGGTAATTTTTCCGTGCGGGGACATGCGAACGAACGTTGTGACAGTTGTAACTATTTAAAATTATTGCCCGTTCGGCTGTCTCCGCAAGCTGTAACTCGCGAGTTTCGACTTTTTGCAGTTAAATCTTCTAAAGGGAGATTAATATGACCACCAATCTAAAAGATGATATCTCAAAAAAAATAGGTATCCTATTTTTGACCTATCTTGCTATTGGCGGAATCCTGGGAGATATTGGCACCTCACCTCTTTATGTAATTTCTCTCACTTTTAAAACTCTACATGTCACTCCAAAAAATGTAATGGGAGTGCTTTCTCTTATTTTCTGGTCATTTATGTTTCTAACAGCCAAATATGCTGGTCTTGCCCTAAATATGGATAACCAGGGAGAAGGAGGCACCTTTACTCTATTGCATCTTATTCAAACTGAAGCCAATAAATTACAAAACTATATCAAAAAAAATATTTTTTCCTTTATTGTAGGTTCAGCCTGTATTTTTTCTATGATCTATGGGGCTTTACTTTTAAGTGATGGAGTAATTACTCCTTCTATCTCAGTTTTAGCTGCTGTAGAAGGCATAGAAGTAATTTATCCTCATCTGGCAGAATTTATTTTACCCATAGCAACCGTGATTTTAACATGTTTATTTATGCTCCAAAAAAAAGGCACAGAAAAAATAGCTAAACCGTTCTCTCCAATTATCATTGTCTGGTTTGTTTCCATTGCCTTCGTTGGACTGGTCAATCTCTTAAAAATGCCTTCTCTGCTAAAATCAATAAATCCTTATTATGCTTACCACTTTTTAATCTGCCATCCTCTGGGAATTATTTTCCCTGTTTTGGGCTATATAGTGTTGTGTATCACAGGAGGAGAAGCCCTATATGCAGATGAAGCTCACTATTCAAAACCAGCTATTCGCCTGGCCTGGATAATGGCAGCTATCTGTCTGTTAATAAATTATTTAGGCCAAGGGGCCTTTATCTTAAATCATCCTCTTTCCCAAAACCCTTTTTTTGATATGAGCATCCCCTTTGGACATACCTTTTATCTTTACCTTCTGGTCCTAGCCACTCTGGCCGCAATTATTGCCAGCCAAGCCATGATAACCGGCTCTTTTTCCACCTATAAACAGGCCATGGAACTACGCATGTTGCCCAGAGTAGAAATCAGAAATACTTCTCATAAAACCGCTGGACAAATTTATATCCCTGCTGTGAACAGGGCCATGTTTTTGGCCTGTCTAACTACTGTATTTATTTTTAAAAAATCCGATGCCCTGGGAGATGCCTATGGCCTGGCAGTAACAGGAGCTTTTATTGGAACAACTCTTATGATGAGTACTCTTCTGTTTTTGCGCAACTACAATCACCTAAAAAAATTTCTGCTTTTCTTACCTTTGCTGATCATTTTTTTAATGTTTGATTCTGTATTCTTTTTCTCTAACCTGGGCAAAATTCCAACTGGAGGATGGTTTCCTCTAGTAATAGCTACTTTTTTAGTCGGGACCATGCTAGCTTGGAGACAGGGTTCAACTTTACTCTATAAAGCCATTCCTAAAATGAGTTTAAACAATTTTTTAGCCAAATTAGAGTCTAAGCAGCCAGCTATTTTAAATGGCACCAATATTTACATGACCTTAAATCCAGATATGATGCCAGGATGTCTCCTGGAAGAAATAAAAGAAGGCTGGATTAAAAAAACAGTGATTTTGGCCACCATTCAAAATACCCATCTTCCCTGGGGGATAAATTATGAAAAAAAACTTTTGGCAACAAGCTTAAATAAAAACGTTTCCATCTATCAAGTAATTATAAAAAAAGGTTATATGCGACTTTTTGTAAATGTGCCCGCTATAATAAAAACTCTTGGTTTTGACCGGGAACCCAGAAGATTTGTTTTTAGTCTCTGGAATCCTATTGTAGTGGAAAAAACATGGAAAAAATGGTTGTTAAATTATTTTATACTAATTTATAAAAACACGTCTTCTCTTACTACCAGATTTTCTATCCCAGCAAAAGAACTGATCTATCTTGGCAAAGACGTAGAAATCAAATTTTAAACTTGATTGCACCTCTTAAGCTATATAAGAATCGCCTGCAAAAAGAAACTCTTTGCAGGCGATTCTTAAAACGATGTTTTGGACTTTTAGCGGTCAACTCTTAAAAAACTCATCCCGACTTCCCATCTCCTATTTTCCTGACTTCCTCTTCCTCCTGTCTATCAGCAACCTGGTCACTCCTGCCAGCAAACCGCAAACCGCGCCCAGAACCAGTGCCCTTGCTGGCAACATACCAAACCATCCGGCAATCAGGCCAACAGATGCACCTAAAATAATGCCTTTTCCTATTGGATGATCCATAATATTCTCCTCTGCTCTGCTATTTTTTGTTAATCCACATCAAAAGTATGCCAGCTTGACCTACCTGAGTGAATATTGTCAAGAGGAAGGTTTTCTATAGGCAACTGTTCAATATATCCTGGACTGGTCGGCAAAAATACCTGTGGGGGCTTATTTCTTCCCATTTGCAAGGTTGGTGTAGGAGAAAGTCCAGGTCCTATACTTCTAACAAATTCAATATAATCCTCATCTTCATCCCCAAAAACATTTTTAGTCCATGAACTGCCAGTTAAATAGTAAAGACTATAAAGAAAACTTTCCCCTTCACTCTGACACAGGTCATCTCCTGGACAATATGATGTTATATTGACAAGGCCACCAAGCAATGTGGGTTGTCCCACAACTCGTTCCCCAATACATTGTAGCAATTTTCTTCGCCAGCCATCAATATTGTTCTGTCCAGTAGAATCTACATCTTGCAGTAAATAATCAACTAAATCCTGGAAAGTTTCAGGCGCGCCCTCATTACTGCGGAATTGTGAAAAACAATCAGTAGAACCGTCCAGACATTTTAAAAGCAAAGTAGAATTATCAAGAACAATATCTGTTAAATCAACAATATTGGCATCAACAATAATAGTCCAATTATTAGGAGTGCCACTGCTTAAATTGGTCTCTGTAAAGTATGGATCTTTAAGACCATAAATCCACTGCTCAGATGTGTCCAGCTTATCCTCTACAGTCCAGAAACGACCAGTCCCAAAATAAACCCATAAATTACCGCCTTGCCAACCTATGTTAGGTGCAGATGATATTGGGCCAGGGGATTGATATAAGGTTCTTAACTGCCACTGCCCGGCATCCAGGTAAAGGGCATCCTGATTACCTTCATCAAACATATTCAATCGTTGCAAAGTACCACTTAAATCACCCTGATTATCATTTTCTACCGTACCAAAATAAAAACAATCAGTAAAAAAATCAAAATTATAATCCACAGCCACAAAGTCAGAAACAGACACTCCAGCCGCGCCAGAACCAAGCCCTTCTGTTATACAACCAAGCTGAGTCTCACCAGGAGTTTGCTGTAAATCAGGCAAACGCAGGGACTTTTCAGGATGATTTACCAGATATTCATCCAGGGGGAGTACAACAATAGCAGGAGCTGGTTTGCCAGTTCCATCTAAACTCTGGGGGCCTGTACCAATGACCAGGTACCATTTGAAACCGGTTGCATGTTTTAAAGGAACAACAACGGGCGAAAATAGTGTAAAGCCAATATCCAGCAAAGGCCCGGAAGCTGAAGCAGTAGCAGAAGCAGCACTACCTGAGCCTGTAGAGGTTTCAGGTGATGCTGTAAATTCTCCCAGCAATGTTGGAGGGGATTCTGGATCAGTGATGTCCAGAATAAAATAAGAAGAAATAAAGGCACGATTGCCAAGTTCTACCCGGGTATCACCGGCACTGCCACCAAAACGCATGCCCCCAACCAAAATAGTACCCCAGCCGCCTGGATGTGTTTCATCATTATTAAATATCTTCACATCAAAAACCCGTGGTTTTAAATCCACATAATATTTATGCTCATAAGCTGGATCCAGCAAACATTCCAGATGTGGAAGTAGATTATATGGAATATAGGCCCACATTTCTGCCCCTAATTCTGGGCCATTATTTGTATAGGTTGATGAAGAAGAATCATAATGGCGATAAAATTTCTTTTCATCTGATTTGTAAAATCCACTGTTAATAGCATGTAGCATACCATCATTAGCGCCAAAATAAACCATTGTCCTTCTATTTTTATATTTTTTATAAAATGTACTATAACTTGTATCTCCCCAGTAAAGATCATAATTTTCAGCTGGCGCGCCAACAACCACTGGAGAAGAATAAATTACGTCACCAAGCCGCCACACAGCTTCTTCATCATTGTTATCCAGATCATAATCATAGCGTAAATAACGTGATCTTGTGCCATTTTGTTCTATTCCCCTTATCCAGTTAATAACCGTAGCATTAATATCTGACCTACCATCTCCGTCTAAATCAAATAAATTGGCATTTGCCTCTTCAAAATCAACAACTTCACCACTATCTATCACCCCATCGTTATCCAGGTCCATCCAGGTAAAAATATAGCGCTGATTAGACGTAAAATCAGTATATGGACTTCTGTTTGTAGCAAGGTAACTCTCATTTCTGCTATTTAACCAATTAGCAGCGGACCAGAGAAATTTAATTTCGTCAATTTCTTTGACAGTACCATTGCAAACGTCATTGCTCACATTGCCGCCTACACAAACCCTTGTGCGTCCCTCATGTTGATCATAAAAAAGAGCAATCTGTTTATCTTCATCATCTAAACCCTGATTTAAATTGCTATCTTCATATAATACGCCTGCATCATTTATTAAAAAGGCATGAACATCACCTACCCAGGTAACTTCGTTACCATAAGCATCATATTTTTTGGGCCAGAAAACAGCTTGAAATATGGCTCCTGCCCCACTTCGGTCAGAAGATATAACTGAAGCAGCAGAACCAGAAGACATGCGCTCTAAAATTTTACTGAACGTCCTGTTCAAAGTTGTTTCCAGTTCTCGGCCTGACATGGCCTCAAAATAGTTATCAGGCACACCATCATGGTCTTGATCCCATTCTTCCTGCAGGTCTGGCAAATTATTGCCATTACGATCAACAAAACCACCATTTTTGGCAGCATCTTTTAAAAGCTGAGAACCTGACCCAAAGGCAAACAGAGTATATAGATCAATGCTTTGAATACCCTGTAAATCTGAACGTAAGTCAGTAGTATGCGCCCAGAGAGCAATATCATCAAGAAAGTCTGAGCCAGAGCTGGCATAAGCGCCAGGATCATTGTTATCTCCATCATAATCCTGATATGCAGATGGAATATTCAGGTCCATTGTTGATTCGCCATCAGTAATGATAATTACATTTTGTCTGGTGCAATATATAAGTTCATTGCGATCTGAAAAATAATATGGGTCAGGATAATCATGATTATTATTATCTAAATTATAACTATCATCCTCATAATGAGGACCATTGCCATCACTATTCGAATCTGATTGCTGGATATACCCTATTACAGTATATAATGCTTCAGCCAAAGGAGTCCATGTGGCTGGTAACTCACTACATGTGGCTGGTAACTCACTATTAATTGCTTTCTTTATTTCAGCAAGGGGAGCTCCCATATATTTTCTTATCTCTGCACCTGTATCATAATCACCATCATTATCAAAAACAAATAAGGACAAACGCATCCTGCCAGCAATATTATCCAGAACACCTCTGGGTTCTTCATCTACCTTAATGCGTAGATAAAAACGTCCAAAAGTATTAGTAGCAGGTGAAATATGCCACCTTTCTTGAGCAGTAGCTCCTTCACCATAATGTTCTATAGTTTTTACTTGATAGATTTCAAAAAAATATTGGCCGGCCCATTGGGCTATACCTATACTGGTTCGGAAAGGTGTCATATATGTAGCATTGCCATTTAATCCAGTATGTGCTTCAGTATCGTTATAAACATGATATTGACCTCTACTATCATAACCATCAGTTAATTCTATTCGCAAAAAATATTCTCCGTTAATAACTTCATATTTCCCTCCGGTTAATACTTTTCTAGCTATATCTATTCTATGCATGGTTATCCAGTTCAAAAAATTTCCATTCCATTGGCCTGTTGTTGATTTATAAAAATATCCATTTTCTCCGTCTTTATGATAATCATAATTACTATAAGGATCAAAATAGCCATAATATTCATATGTACTATTATATCCAGCATAAGCTCTCCTATCGCCAGAAGAATTTGTATCATCATAATTCCAATAAACATGCCTTTCCTGATATGCATGTTCAAACATACTTCCTGAGTTATCAAGAATAATAGTCGTTGAAGGTGTTACTTCATTTGATAAAAATGGAGGGATGGCTGTATATTTGCTGCAATCAATCATACCTGCAAAAGTTGATATAGGGTATAAACATATTGACAGACATAGTTTACATAAAACTATAACCTTTAATTGTCTCATAGAAACTCCTTTTGCAGGCGACTCTGGCTTTAAATATTTTTAGCGTCCACCACTGCGATATCTATATATTTCAGCCAGACTGGACTTTGCTTTTCCTTCAGTACTATTGCCCGTAGCAACAAGTTTATAAACAAGGCTTACATTGCTTCCGCTTCCAGCTCCTTTACCCAATCCTTCATATCCAGCAGCAATAATAATTGACCCGCCTTCAGGCACTTCTAGTCCCAGCTTTTGTACATTAACCTGGCTGATGACCTTACCATCTTTTTTCAGCAGCAACGTAGAATTATTATTTAACAATGTATCACCAATGTTTTCCAGCGTATAAGAAGATGTACCATAATTAATTATTATCGAAGTATTGTTATCACCACCTCTTGAATCAATAGCATAGCCAATCATCTCTTCTGCTGCAAAAAACCCTGAGTCTGCTCTAAAATGAGCCTGATTTCCTAATTTTGTATTTCTGGTTAAAAAAAGATCCATAATCACATCATGGGCAACTCCCATAATGACCACCCCTAAAAAAACCAGAACAATTATGGTTAAAACCAGGATCGAACCTTCACTTTTATCTTTTGTATTCATCTTATTCTCCAACAATAATTTTCTCGCCACTCAAACTATGATTTCCATAAAATGACCAGTTTACTGTAATTGTAACAAGCCACAATGGCCGTCCATCTGAAACCAGCATCCCCTTTTCTGCACGCCAAAATAATTTATATCTTATAGAAGCAATTGTGCTGGTTATAGTTCCACTTTCATCAGCATGATTACTTCCCCAACTAGCTACCTGACAACCTAAAATATCCATTTGTGAAACCATAAGTTCCTCTGCTATACTGAGTGTGTTACTGATAGCTCTGCTTTTGATTGACATATTTTGTGTTGTTACCCATGCCAGAATGCCAATACTCAAAATAGCCATTGAAACAAGTACTTCTATTAGCGTAAATCCATTTTTAGCTTTCATAATTAATCTTAAATGATTTAACTGCAGAAAGTCTAAATTATAGTTTTTAACAAAATTATTGCTGCCTAACATCTTAAAAACATTGAACATAACAAAGCCTGTAAAAAGAGACTTTTTGCAGGCGACTCATTGTACGTTGCGTATCCATATTTTTCGGTGTGCCAGAAGATAATGATATCCTCCAGGCAGGTTAGATATATTTTCACCTGCCAGAGTATATGTCTTGTTATCCTGATAACCTGGTTGAATCCGATCAGATTTAAAAAGTAAAAACACCCATACTCCTTTCACATTTTGTGGATTATCTGGTACATTTAACCACGTAGTTCCATCTTCTGTATATTGTATATGAAATTTCCAGACATTGGAAGCGACTTCCCAGAATATCGTTGATGAATATGCATAATTTTTCAATTTTAAAATTGAATCTTCAACAACTACTTTTATAGGTGCAACCATGAATACATCACTATCATCAAAAAGCCTCTTAACATTTTGATCAAGAAGAAACGGATCATCGTTCTTAATCACTTTATAAAACACATCGCCATTTAAATCAGGAAAAAATGCAATATATTTTTTAAATGATGAATCTAAAACAGATATTTTCGGACTCTTTATATTTTTAAAATCAATTAAGTTTGCATCTTCATAATTGCCATTTACCTCAGCTATTTTTTTGAATGCCATTGTTACGATTACTGAATCTGATTTATCAGATAGAACATTATTATCTTGTATATCATATAAAAATGTATTAATTGTTAATTTAGAACCATTTGAATCATCACCGATCATCACTTTTCCATTTTTAAAACTGTCATAACATCCAAAACCGGCATGAGCAAAAACGAATTGCAGACGTTCAAGTGCAACACGAGCATTCATATATAAATTTATAATTTCTTCTTCTGTAGCAGATCGTTGTGATTGAATTCTAAAAATACTATAAATTGCTGACATTAGCATCAACATTGAAACTATAGCAACCAACAATTCAATTAATGAAAATCCTCTAAGTTTACTCTGGGCATACATCATCTATATATATCCTTCCCGAACTCCTTACAACAATTTTACATTTCTTTTGATTTGAATAAATATAAAATACACTATTAGTTGCTGTACCAAGAGATGAAAATGATATAGAAGTATTATTAGTTTCCAGATTCAGTCCATAATCTAATGTAGCATTAAACAATCTTGTGCCATCATCCTTAGTTGCAGAATATGTTTCTCCATTTACATCAAACTCCACTCTGACAGTTTTATTTTCCTTAATAGCCGTGCTCCTGGCAAACAAAAGATTACTACGCAAGTTGTATGCAGCAGCTTTTAATTTTGAGGTAGTCGTATTTAAACTTACAAACCCAATCCCTGTCAAAATTGAAATAATGACGACCACTATTAAAACTTCAATCAGACTTACACCTGAATTATCCTGATCAAGTAGCATTTTTTGCTCCTGTAATCTTCTTGACTTTTCATGATTCCTGAGTGAAATATGGAGTTTTCATACCTTAAGGAGAAGTATTCATGCCTGTTTTAGTTGTCAATGTTGACCATATTGCCACTTTACGTCAAGCAAGACTGGGTAAAGAGCCAGATCCCGTTACTGGAGCCCATCTGGCAGAACTGGCTGGAGCACAGGGCATTATTGTTCACCTCCGTGAAGACCGACGCCATATCCAGGACAAAGATGTTGAACTTTTAAAAACAACTTTAAAAACCAACCTGCACCTGGAAATGGCTGCCACTGAAGAAATGCAGAAAATAGCCCTGCACACTCTCCCGCACATGGTCTGCCTGGTGCCGGAAAAACGTCAGGAACTAACAACTGAGGGAGGACTTAATTGTCTGGGCCGCGAACAGGAACTAAAAGAATTTCTTGCACCACTTAAGAAAAAGGGAATAAAAACCAGTCTCTTTATAGACGCTGAGAAAGAGCAGATTGAGGCAGCAGCCCAAATTGGTACCGAATACATTGAAATCCACACCGGACATTTTGCAGACGCCCAAAACACAGATGACCAGCAAAAGGAATTTCAAAAAATCGTTACAGGCATCGAATTCGCGCAAGAGTTGAAACTCAAAGTCAATCTCGGACACGGTCTTAATTATCACAATATCTTAGCCTTTGCCAGGATACCGGGCATCAGTGAATACTCGATTGGCCACAGCATCATTTCCAGGGCTGTTTTCGTCGGCATATTTCAAGCTGTAAAACAAATGGTTGACATTATTGCCGGATTTACTCCCTAACAAACACTAACACCAACACTAACACAATGATACTGGGACTGGGACTGGACATAGTTGAAATTGAACGCATATCCCGAAGTTATGCCAGATTTAGAAATCGGTTGATAAAGAAAATACTTACAGCAAAGGAAATTGAAAGTCTTCCCCAGAATCCTGTTTCCTATTTAGCTTCACGTTTTGCAGCTAAAGAGGCCGGAGTCAAGGCTCTGGGGACAGGTTTCGCAGAAGGGATTACCTTTCAGCATCTGGAAATTAAATCCTCAAAAACCGGTCAACCATATTTATATTTTTTTGGCCCGGCTTACAAAAAAGCCATGTCATTGGGTTGTAAAAAAGTACATTTATCTATCACCCATAGCCAGAACACAGCCGCGGCTGTTGTCATTTTGGAGGGATAGCCTATGTTCAAACCTCTGCCAACTCCTTCAGAAATGGCCCACTGGGACTGGCTGGCCATCGAAGAATTTGGTTTACTTCCAGAGATATTGATGGAAAATGCCAGTCGCGAAGCCTTGAATATACTCAAGGACAAATTTGATTCCCTCAAGGGAAAATCAGCCCTGGTATTTGCCGGTTCAGGCAATAATGGGGGCGATGCCTTTGCCCTGGCCAGGCATTTATGTAACCATGACGTTAAATTGATAATCTTGCATACCAGACATAGAAAAGACTACAAAGGTGAAACTGCCTATCATCTTAATCTCCTGCAAAAAATGAACGTCAACTTCATGTGGCTGCCAGAATACAATCTGGATTTTATCAAAAGTGTTGACATTATTATTGACGGTCTTCTTGGAACTGGTTTTACAGGCGAGCTAAGAGATGACTATATTTCATGGATTAAAGCCATTAATAAGCTAGGACAAAACAGTTTTGTATTATCGCTGGATATTCCTTCTGGCATTGACGGGTTAACAGGAAAACCCAACCCAATAGCTGTTCGGGCTAATGTTACCATCACATTTGAAGCAGCCAAGCTTGGCCTGTTTTTACCTCCGGCAAAACCTTTTGTTGGCGAGCTTATCGTTGGGAAAATAGGCATCCCCAAAAAAATCAAAAAAGATAATCCCTGTACTCATTACGCCTTGACTACAAAAGTCCTGGACATGATTAAAGAGCCTAAAAATACCATGCACAAAGGTGAGGCAGGACATGTTCTCATTTTAGGAGGCTCACCAGGTCTCACTGGCGCACCACTTTTAGCCGCACTGGGTGCTATCCGTTCAGGCGCTGGCCTGGTTACTATTGGTTGCCCCGCAGAACTGGCTTATGAAGTTAAAAACAGCTGGCCAGATATTATGACTTTGCCTCTTGGACAGGGCAAAAATTGGGACGAAGAGTGTATCAAGCAAGTAAAAGATAATTTTTTTAAATTTGACGCAGTGGTTTTTGGTCCTGGCCTGGGACGTACTCCAGGCACTTTAGCCTTTCTGGAAAAATATCTAGCCTTAAATCATCCCATAACTGTTTTTGATGCCGATTCTCTCTACTTCTTTGCCAGGAACCAGAGTTTATTTAAAAAGATACAGAATACTAATAATGTAATTTTCACTCCACACCCTGGCGAAATGGCCCGCTTTTTTAATACAGAAGCTGCTCAAATCAATCGTAACCGGGCAAGATTTGCCCGTGCATTTACACAAAAATTCAAGACCAACCTGGTTTTGAAAGGCGCGGCTACTGTCATTTCCACTCCCAACTCACCCATTTTAATTTCTCCTTTTGCCACCCCCAATCTGGCCCTGGGCGGTTCAGGAGATATTCTGGCAGGAATGATTGGCAGTCTTTTAGGCCAGGGTTATTCAGCCCTGGATGCCAGTGCCATTGCTGTTTATTGGCACGGCCTTGCTGGTAAAAAGCTAAAAACAGACTTTCCATACCGGGGAAATCTGGCCCAGGAAATTGCCCACATCTTGCCTCAAACCCTAGCGGAGGCCAAAAATGATCAAGGCTAAAGACATAATGTCCACCGATCCCATTGTTGTCTATCCAGAAACAGAAATTGCTGAAGCAGTAAATATTTTGCTCTCAAAACATGTCAATGGTTTGCCTGTGGTGGATAAAGAAATGCATGTGAAGGGCATACTCTGTCAAAGCGATCTCGTAGCCATGCAAAAAAAATTTCCTTTTCCTTCCATGTTCACCATTTTGGACAGTTTCCTTCCTCTTTCATCCCTGACCCACGTTGAAAAAGAACTGAAAAAAATGGCAGCAGTAAAAGTAGAAGAGGCAATGACCACTGATCCCCAGACTATTACTCCAGACACTCCACTGGAAGAAATTGCTCAAATCATGGCAGAAAAAAAATTTCATACCCTGCCAGTAGTAGAAAAAGGCAAACTCATAGGTGTTGTAGGCAAAGAAGACGTTCTTAGAACCTTATTCTCTGCCAGAAAATGAAGGTGCTTCTAAACTCGCCAGATCAAGCTCTTACATTTGGACAGGTCATTGCATCCTGCCTTTGCCAGGAAAACTATTTCCCCCCAATCCTGTTTCAGGGCGAACTGGGTGTGGGGAAAACCACAATTATCAGGGGAATTGTTTACGGCCTTCCTCATGGAGACGAGGCAGAAGTAAGCAGTCCCAGCTTTAATATTGTTAATATTTATCCAACAAAGCCTGAAACTGCTCACTTTGACCTTTATCGACTTGAAAATTTATTTGCAGAACACGACTGGGCAGAGCTGGAAGAGTCTCTTTTAAACCCAGATTATCTCATTCTCATGGAATGGAGCGAATACATGCCCGACTTCCTCTGGCCTGAAGATTATCTTCTTATTTCCCTTTCTTATCACACTGAAGGCAGGGAAATGGACATCATACCCGGAGGAAGAGGGGAAAAAATTTATAGTTGTTTACTCAACTTTCGGAGTTCCGAAAATTGAGAAATTCGAAATCCGAATATCGAAATTCGAAACAAATTCGAATTTTTTAATGATCAAATGACCAAAACACAGTTGATTTAGTCTATTTTTGGCGATTAACAGTTGTTTAGATCGTTTCCTGAAAATGGAATTTCTTCTCAATTCTATTTTATAATTTGCTGAAAAAATTGAACATTTATTTAACTCAGAAAGTTGAGTTATTCAAAAGTAAACTGTTTTTTTTCAGGCCCAACACAACACCTATAAACCTCAACGCATATAGCATTTATAAAATGTGGACTCGATTTACTCAAGCTCTTTATCTAAGCTCAAAAAACTTTTTGCGCCAGCATGGTTTCTTACACTCTGCTGGCCTGACCTTTTATGCCCTGCTCTCATTTATCCCTTTAATTTTTCTCCTCATATCCCTGGCCGGCTTAATCTGGGGCGACACCATGCTGGTTCAAGAATTTATTCAAAATAAATTGGCCATCCTGCCCTGGGCAAAGGAAATAGTTATCTTGCAACTGAACAAATTCTTAAACCTGGCACCAGGACTTAGCTGGATCAGCTTTGTCTTTATTTTCTGGACCGCTGGTTTATTTTTCAATGCCCTGCAAACAAGCTTTAAATACATATATAACGAGTCTAACCCCAAACAATATTGGCGCCTTCCTCTACCCTGGCTCATAGGCCCTTTTATGGGCATAAGCCTCATCATACTTATGCTCTTCATACATATTTTAAGCTATGTTCCAAAACATTTTATCCCCCCAGGACTGACTCCTGGCATCTGGACCTGGTTAGGTTTTGCCTTGCTTATCTTTTCTTTGTATCAAATCCTGCCGCAAAAAAGGCCGTCCGCTGGTGCAAGTTTTTTTCTCTCCCTTGGTTTATCCTTATTGAGCCAACTGATTACTAAATTCTTTACACACATCCTATGGACCCAACCCAATTACAGCCTGATTTACGGCACTTTGTCTTCCATTATTTTATTTTTGCTCTGGCTCAATGCCAATATGATCCTCATCTTATGGGGCGCACATTTTTTATTGGAGTGGAAAAAGACAAATTAAAATTTGCGATCCAGAAGAAGATGTGAAAAGTAGCCAATGACCGCAGCCAGATAAAAGGGCAAAAGCTTTTCTATGGAAATAGAATAAAAAATCATGGGCAAAACCAGAATAACTGAAGGAACCAGCAACATTGCCCACCAGGTATGAGTCCACCCCCGGTGATGACCCAGGGCCGGCAGCATGGCGCAAAAACCCAGAATAGCCGCCCATTTATATAACCCCTTAATCATCAGTCCTAAATCCAGACCTGCCAGAAGACCATAAAACAAATTCTGACCTTTAGAGTCTGTATCAACATCAGGAAATAAAGACGCAAGCAAGGCAATGCACAGCAAGGCCAGCAAAGTTTTTGGTTCAAAAGGAATAAGCTTAAACGAGACAGCCCCGAACAGCGCGCCTCCTGACAAGGCTAAACCGCCCAACAAATGTCCCCTGTATCCTGGCATACTTCCTTTCCCTTCTAATAATCTTGCGCCAAGCCGCAAAGTTTTTTAAGCTGGCCGAGCACCTAAAACGGACAGACAATAAGGTTGATTAACTCAACTTTCTGAGTTCGTTAACTTGCTGATATTACAACTATTTTAGAAAGCACGTTTTCTGACATGCATTACAAACGGTTTG
>CAJXJU010000003.1 GCA_913055195.1 uncultured Desulfohalobiaceae bacterium
CGCTCGTTCGCCTGTCCCCGCACGGAAAAATTTACTTTTTGCAGGCGACTCTTTACTCCTGTGGAAGAAAGTTTAAGGATGATCAATGCGGTTTTGCGACAGATGTATGTAATGTGGAGTTGGAAGATAAGAAGATTATTTTTTTTATTGAATATCCTGGTAGTGGTTTTGATTGGAATAAGTTGTTAGAACAAACTGATATTGATAAGAATAAGGAAACGACATCCCATGCCCCTACTCATGGATGGGGTCTTTTTCTTTTGAAAAAATGTTGTAGCGCTATAAAATATTATGGTATAGGAAATAAACTATCGTTTTGGTTTAATTTTGATAATAAAATATAGCAGAATGGAGTTGATATGAAATTAAAAGTATTAGTTGTTGATGATACTATATTTTATCGCAAGATTGTCAGTGATGTTTTGTCTAAGATTCCTGATGTTGAAGTGGTTGGAACAGCCAGTAATGGTCAAATTGCCCTGTCTAGAATTAAGTCCTTGAAGCCGGATTTAATTACTCTGGATGTTGAGATGCCAGTGCTGGATGGTCTGGGTGTGCTGGAAGTAATTAAAAAAGAATGCCTGGATGTTGGCGTGATCATGGTCAGTACGTTGACCACCAGGGGTAGCAAAATCACCATGAAGGCCCTGGAACTGGGAGCTTTTGATTTTGTTACCAAGACTGACAGGGATGATCCAGAAGAAAATTTTAAAGCTTTACATCTGGCTTTGTTGCCGCGTGTCCGGGCTTATGCCAGAAGATTGGAATTTCGTAAAAGTTTAAGAGAGGGAAAGTTGCCCTCAAAGTTAAAAAGCAGGCTTGCTGCAATTTCAGATGATGCGACCAGAAAATCCTTTCTGGCAAAACGGAGAGCAAAATCTGATATTGTGGCAGTTGGCATCTCTACAGGTGGACCCAATGCCCTTATAAAAGTGTTGCCGGCTCTTCCTGATAATCTGGGAGTTCCAATTGTTCTGGTCCAGCATATGCCGCCTACATTTACTAAATCTCTGGCAGAGAGTTTGAACCAGAAGTGCAGTCTAAGGGTCAAGGAAGGTGAAGATGGAGAAGTGCTTGAGCCGAATACAGTATATATTGCGCCAGGTGGAAAGCAGATGAAAGTAGCTACAGGAGTGGGTGGAAAGAAGGTTGTTTGTATCACAAATGATCCGCCTGAAAATAATTGCAAACCAGCAGCGGATTATCTTTTTCGATCAGTGGCCAAGGAATATAGAAACAGGGCTACAGGAGTAATTATGACTGGTATGGGACAGGATGGAACTTTAGGCTTAAAGGTGATGAAGTCATTTGGTGCGGTAGTAATCGCTCAGGATGCGGAGAGTTGTGTTGTTTATGGAATGCCAAAGGCGGCTGTTGAAGCAGGCGTGGTGGATATTGTTGCGCCGCTGGATAAAATTGCCCAGGAAATAGTTAATACTGTACGCAGATGATTGAAGGTTAAGAACAGATGAAGATTACTCCTGAAGAGGTCAAGTTACTGGCTCAGTATATTTACAACATTTCTGGAATTTATCTGCATCAAAGCAAAGCCTATCTGCTCGAAACAAGATTAAAAGGGCTCCTGGAACAGTATGGGTTAAATAGTTATAAAGAGCTTTATAATAAGGCCAGGTCAGATTCAACCAGGAAACTAGAAAAGGCAATTGTTGATGCAGTTACAACCAAGGAGACTTTATTTTTCCGCGACAACGCTCCTTTTGAGCTTCTTAAACATAAAATTTTGCCGGATTTGATTGATCGTCGTGCAAAGGGAAAATCCAGATTCATGCCAGTTAAGATTCGTATCTGGAGTGCAGCGTGTTCAACAGGGCAGGAAGTATATAGTATTGCCATTGCAGTAAAAGAAGTAATCCCGGATTTAAGCAAATATCAAATTTATATTCTTGGTTCAGATATATCTGATGAAGCAATTGCCCGTGCAAGTTATGGAAAATACAATAAATTTGAAATTGATCGGGGCCTGTCCAATGACAAGTTGACCAGATATTTTACGCCTACACCGGATGGTAACTGGCGCGTTAAAGATGAAATCAGGTCAATGGTTACTTTTAAAAAGATTAATTTGATGCGCCCGTTTTCCCTTCTGGGTAAATTTGACATCATCTTTTGTCGAAATGTGCTTATCTATTTTACGCCTGAGGACAAAAAAAAGATATTGGACCGGCTGGCAGAAGTCATGCAGCCAGACGGTTATCTGATAATCGGGGCCACAGAATCTCTGGCCGGAATAACAGATAAATTTGTACCCAGGAGATATCTGCGGGCCATTTTTTATCAATTGCGTGACCACCAGTAAATGAAAGCCATTTATCTAAAAAAAATTTACTCTGACCTGGCTTATCCATTAGATAGAAGTGCGAGGGGAGATTGTCAGGTTCTTTCTGGTCAAGCTGAAAATACGGATATGACTTTTTCTGCTCGCGTGTATATCGCGGGCAGGTGTTCATCCAGTCTTGATCTGGCCTGGGCTTTAATGGATGAAGGAAATATTCATATATGGGACTCTGTTTTGTGTCTTGAGCAATGGGCGGGCAGGGGACAGTTGCGAAGAAACTGGATTTCACCTGCTGGCAATATTTATGCAGCCTGGCATTGGCCAGAGCTTCCTGCGAAGTGGAACCGTTTGACCTCAATTCTGGCCGGATACATTCTGGCCTTAAGTTTCAGGGAACTTGGAATAGAGATAAAGATTAAATGGCCTAATGATCTGCTTTTTAAGGGGAAAAAGTTGGGTGGTGTTTTAGTAGAAGAGAAAAAGGATAAAGTGCTTGTGGGTGTGGGCATTAATGTGATTTCAAGTCCGGGTAAAAAGTGTTTACGCGATGATAGTGCTGTGGAGGCATGTTGTCTCCTGGAAGAGGCTGGAAAATTGGGACTGTTGAGAGATCTGGAACCAGTATTACTCTGGTGTGAGCTTGTGTCCAGGAGTTATAGATGGTATGAACATATTGTGCGTGACCATAGCCAGGAACAGTTTACTGCTGCTGTTACTAACCTGCTAGCCTATCTGGAGCAGAAGGTGACTGTTCGTCAGGGTGAGAACATAATATATGGTCAGCTAATGGGAATAGATGTGGATGGAAGTCTTCTTTTAAAGGACAACCATGAATTGATTCGGATAAGTTCAGGGAGCCTGATTGGAAGGATGAAGGATGAGGGATGAAGGATGAAGGATGAAGGATGAAAGGGAAAGACATGGAAGGGCATTGTCAGATGATAAGAAAGGCAAAACCTTAACTGGCAGGAAGAAGGAGGAAAGCTATGGCCAGGACATTTGAACAGGTAGCAGAAGAGCTTAAAGGCAAGAAAATACTGGTGGCCAATCGGGGTATACCAGCCAGGCGGATAATGAGGTCTATTCATGAGAGGTTTGAAGCTGAAGCAGTGCTGACTGTAACTGATGTTGATAAAACCGCGCCATATACGGCAAGCGCTGCGGAGCTTCTTGTTCTGGGCAAGGACACACGGGCCTATCTTGATATTGACCGGATTATCAGAAAGGCTAAATCATTGGGAGTAGTTGCTATTCATCCAGGATGGGGATTTGCCTCAGAAGACTTTTCTTTTGCTGATAAATGCAAAAAAGCCGGGATTGTTTTTATAGGCCCTGATTCCAGGGCCATGAATCTTCTGGGTAATAAAGTTGCTCTGCGTAAATTGGCCAGGGAAGTTGGCGTGCCTATTGTGCCGGGTTCAGAGGGTGCTGTAAGCATTGAAGAAGCAAGACAGGTTATTAAAGAGATTGGAATGCCAGTAATGCTCAAGGCTGAAGGAGGTGGTGGAGGACGTGGAATTTATGAAGTTTTTGATGAGGATCAGCTAGAAGATGCCTTTATCAAGGCTTCCACACTGGCACAGGCATCTTTTGGTAATCCCCGTCTTTTTATTGAAAAATTACTCACCCCTGTACGGCACATTGAGATTCAGGTTGTAGCTGATAAATATGGTAATGTGTTTGCCTTTGATGAACGTGACTGCACCATCCAGCGCAACCATCAAAAACTCATTGAGATTACCCCTTCACCCTGGTCCAGGATGACACCTGAGCTCAGGGAAAAATTAAAAGAGTATGCTGTTCGTTTAATTGAGGCCGTGAACTATCACTCCCTGGCTACGGTAGAATTTCTTGTTGATCAGGAAGGAAATCCCTATCTTATCGAGGTAAATACCAGGCTCCAGGTTGAGCACGGCATAACTGAATGCCGTTATGGCATTGATCTGGTAGAAGAGCAAATTGCCATTGCCTTTGGTTCTACCTTGCGTTTTAATAAAGAGACTACCATACCACTTCACCATGCCTTTCAAGTGCGCATCAATTGTGAAGATCCTCAGGATAATTTTTCCCCCAATGCCGGGCTTATTACCAGGTACCAGTCCCCTGGAGGACAGGGAATTCGTGTAGATTCCTGTATTAGCGTAGGATATAATTTTCCATCTCAATATGACTCAGCAGCATCTCTGCTCATTGCTTACGGCAAGAGTTGGCCCAAGGTTCTGGGAATTATGAACCGTGCTCTGCGCGAGTACATTATCGGTGGGGTCAAGACAACCATTCCTTTTCATCGCAACGTAATCAATCATCCGGATTTCAGAAAGGGCGAATTTGATACTTCATTTGTTCAAAAAAATCCTGATTTAATGGTTTACAGGGACAGAGAGCCTGAGGCGTTGCGCCTGTCCAGATTGATTGCTGAGATTTCTGCCAAGGGATACAATCCTTACGTACAGTTGGGAGAATATAGATCAATCCATGACAAACGGCTGGGCCGTTTTACCCCTGTTTTGCCGGAGATTGAGGAAAATCAATATGACTATCCTTATCCGCGCGGTGATAGGGACGCTGTTTTAGATTATATTCGTGATTCAGGTTATGTTCATTTCACTGACACAACCCCACGAGATATCACCCAGTCCAATAGTGGTAATAGATTTCGTCTGGCTGAGGACAGGCTTATAGGGCCTTATCTGGACAATTGCGGATTTTTTTCCATTGAAAATGGCGGTGGTGCTCATTTTCATGTGGCCATGCTGGCCAATATGACTTATCCTTTTACTGAAGCTGAGGAATGGAATCAATTTGCGCCCAGGACTTTGAAACAGATTTTGATTCGTTCGACTAATGTCCTGGGGTACAAACCTCAGCCCAGGAATTTGATGCGCCTTACTGGCGAGATGATTTGCGAGCACTATGATGTAATTCGTTGTTTTGATTTTTTGAATCATATTGAAAATATGCGTCCTTTTGCCGAGGTGGCTCTAAGTTCTAAAAAGAATATCTTTGAGCCGGCCATTTCACTGTCCTATGCGGAAGGGTTTGACGTGCCTCATTATATGGGCGTGGTGCAAGAGATTCTGGATATGGTAAAAGATGTAGCCGGTGTATCAAGCAGTAAAGCGCAGAAAATGATAATCCTGGGTCTGAAAGACATGGCCGGGGTCTGTCCTCCCGGGTTTATGCGTGAACTGGTTACGGCTCTTCGCAAGGAGTATCCAGAACTGGTTCTTCATTATCATCGTCACTATACAGATGGTCTTTTTGTGCCAGCAGTAGTAGAAGCAGCCAGGGCCGGAGCGCATATTGTAGATGTGGCTATTGGTCCTGCTGTGCGGTGGTATGGTCAGGGCGATGTCCTGGCTACAGCAGCTTATATGGAGGAACTGGGGCTGAAGGTTAATTTGAATAAGGAAATGATCAGAAAGGCCGCTTTTGTGCTTAAACAGATCATGCCTTATTATGACCGTTATACGGCTCCATATTTTCAGGGCATTGATTATGATGTGGTTGAACATGGTATGCCTGGCGGCGCTACATCTTCTTCCCAGGAAGGCGCGATGAAGCAGGGTTATATCCACCTTCTGCCCTATATGTTACGTTTTCTGGCTGGAACCAGAAAAATCGTCCGTTACCACGACGTAACGCCTGGTTCTCAAATCACCTGGAACACAGCGTTTCTGGCAGTTACAGGAGCGTATAAACGTGGAGGAGAAAAGGGCGTTCGTAAACTGTTGCGCGTTCTTGATAAAGTGATTTCGACTCCTGAAAACAAACTGGATGAAGAGACAAAACAGGCCAGGCTGGAGCTTTACCGGGAAAGTAACGATGCTTTTCGTGATCTTTTACTGGGTAAATTTGGGCGTTTGCCACTGGGTTTTCCACCTGATTGGGTTTATGAAAGCGCGTTTGGGGAGCATTGGGAGCAGGCTCTTCTGGAGAGAACAGAAAATTCACCTTTAGCCACTCTGGAGAATATTGATCTGGAGGCCGAGCGTAAGTCTCTGGCTGAACGTCTGGGTCGGGAACCAACTGCTGAAGAATTTGTCATGTATTTAAACCATCCAGGAGATGCTTTAAAGACAATAGAGTTTAAACGCCAGTTTGGCGATCCCAACCGTGTGCCTCTGGACGTGTGGTTTGAAGGTTTAAAGCCAGGCGATTCCCTTGATTTTGATGATTCCAATGGTAAGCCTCATCACATGGTGATTCTGGATATATCCAACATGGATGTCAATGGAATGAGTGTGGTCAGGTATAGTCTGGACTCTGAGTTTTTTACCTATCAGGTCAAGGTTGGCGAAGCTACAGGTGGTGAACAGGCAGGTATTGAGATGGCTGATCCTGATAATCCATATCATGTAGGCAGCCCCAGCACAGGTGATTTGTGGGTCATGCATGTCAAGCCGGGAGACAGGGTAAAGAAAGGCGAGGAGCTGTTTAACATTTCTATTATGAAACAGGAAAAGGCTGTTCTTTCTCCTGTTGATGGCATAGTTAAGAGAGTGCTCAAGTTTGCTGACTATCAAGAGGATAAGAAAATGGTCCCGGTTAAAGAAGGGGAGCTTCTGGTTGAGCTTATGCCGATTCCTAATTTGTGTCCAACCTGTAAAGAACCGGTTGTGTTTGAGGAAGCCAGATATTGCCATCATTGTGGACAGAAAATTGCCTAAATGCTATTGACTAGTTAAAGCACTACGGGATAATAAAGCGACAATTTTGTAACAGTTAATCAGGTAGAGCCTTAGACGTGGAGGTTTGTCTCCCCACGTCTAAGGTCTTTTCTAATTTTTAATATTAAACCTAAAAATAATTAATTTTTGAAAAAGGAGATGGTAATGGCCAGAGGAGAAAACCAACAGGGTCAGTGCAAAACCAGGACGGCCAGAGATGTGGAAAAGATTAAACAAAAACTGGTTTTGACTGGTAAAGATATTAAAACCATTGGCGAAGAAGCGGAGCTATTGGTTGGCGGAAAAAATTATAATACTGCCATTATAAGTACTATCGAAGACATCAGGGCCCCCCAATTCAGAGCCATTTCCTCTTTAGCCTTCCATAAACTTCTGGATGAAACCAGAGTTAATGCTGCCACAATCAGGTCGGTTGTTGATAAAGAATATGATACCATTGACTGGAATGATGATGAAATAAACAAGGATCCGGAATATTTGAAAAAATTTGTAAGAGATACAGCCAGGAAAGTCAGAAAAGTAATAGTGGGGGAAGGAACTCAGATTCGCCTGCGTACTTTTATCAACAATGTTGTCGAAGGATTTGCTACCTCTCCTGAAGGAATTGATCAGTTAAGAAAGCGTTCTGTGCTGGTTCAGGTGGCTATACTTTCTGTTGACCTGCCTGAAGATGTTCAGGAGGCAGTGCGTCAGGCTTATCAGGAAATATGCAAGGAAGCTGGCCAGGAAAATGTCCCTGTTGCTGTTCGTTCTTCTGCTGCTGGTGAAGACAGCAGGAAGAAGGCCTTTGCCGGTCTCCAGGATACATATTTGAATATTGTTGGAGAAGATGCTGTTGTTGAGGCTTATCACTGGGATTGTGCCTCAGCCTATAATTTGCGCAGCATGACTTATCGAAGGGAAGCGATTTTAGATGCAGTAGCCAGAGCAGAAAGCACTGGAGATGATTCCATTGCTATTCAGGCCAAAAAGGAGTGGGCCATTGAAAATACTTCTTTGTCTGTGTGTATCATGCGCATGATTAATCCGGTTATTTCCGGTACTGCCTTTAGCGCTGATACTGCTACCGGATGTCGGGGCACTGACCGTAAAGATCTGGTCTCTATTGATGCCAGCTATGGTCTGGGTGAGGCTGTGGTTAGTGGTATGGTTACACCGGATAAGTTTTATGTTTTTCAGCGGGATGACGGTCAGGAAGTTGTGATCCGGTATATGGGTTATAAGGCCAAAAAAATTGTTTATGACGATAGTGGTGAGGGCACTAAAGTTGTTGATTTGCCTGATGAAGAGGCCTGTCGTTGGTCTTTGTCTCTTGCCCAGGCTGAAATGGTGGCCAAAGGTGTGAGAGCAATTAGCAGGGCCTATGGCGGCATGATTATGGATACAGAGTTTTGTATTGATAGCTCTGACCGTCTGTGGTTTGTGCAGGCCAGGCCAGAAACCAGGTGGAATGAAGAACTGGAAAAGCATCCGCATACTATTTTCATGCGCAGGATGGAAGTGGAGCCAAAAGCTCTGGAAAGCGCGGAGGTTATAGTAGAAGGCAATGGCGCGTCCAGAGGCGCTGGTCAGGGAATAGTGCGTTTTTTACGTTCTGCCCTTGAGCTTAATAAGATCGGCAAAGGAGATGTGCTGGCTGCTGAACGTACTGATCCCGATATGGTGCCGGGTATGCGTATTGCTTCTGCCATTATTGCTGATGCAGGTGGAGATACCAGCCACGCAGCTATTACTTCAAGAGAGCTTGGCATTCCTGCTGTGATAGGGGTCAAGCGTCTGGAAATCTTACGCAATCTTGACGGCGAAGAAGTAACAGTGGATGGTTCAAGGGGTAAGGTATATCGCGGATTGATTCCTTTAATAGAGGTAGGTGGAGAGATTGATGTAAGCAAATTGCCAGCTACACGGACAAAAGTAGGGTTAATCCTGGCTGATGTTGGTCAGGCTTTATTTTTGTCCAGATTAAGAGAAGTGCCTGATTTTGAGGTTGGTTTGCTGCGGGCTGAATTCATGCTGGGCAATATTGGCGTGCATCCTATGGCTCTGGAAGCCTATGATAATGGTACTTTGCAGGTTCTGGTGGAAAAGAAATTAAAGGAAATGGAAAATGATCTGACAAAGATTATTAAGGACCAACTGGCTGATGGCACTGTGAGCCTGGTTTTGAAGCTGAGAAAATATGTAGGGATTGTAACTGGTCTGGCCGGGAAGGTGAAAAAATTGACGGATGAAGAAGGTGCCAAGGGAACAGATGAGGTTTTAGCGCTCCATAGAAAGCTAAGAGAATTGGATCATAAATGGGATGAGCATCTTGAACTGGCAACCAAACGTCTGGATACTTTAAAGACTTCTACTGATTTACACGAGCATATAGCCATAATCATGGGTTATAGTGATGAATTATTACAACATAATGACGCTACTGCTAATTTTTCTGAAACTCAGGCAAGGCGTCAGGAGATTGAGTCCAGGATTAAAGAGATTGCAGAGCGTATAAAAGACAATCCGTTTGTTCAGAATGTCATGGAAAAAATTCGTTCCCTGAGAGCGGATGTGGCGAAGAAAGTAAGCCTTGAACAGGAAATGGAAGATGTACGCAGCCTGCCCCAGAAGATTGCCGAAATTTTACATTTAAAAGGTTACCGCAGCGGAAAAGAGCTTTATGTGCAGACCCTGGCTCAGGGTCTGGCCCTGTTTGCCATGGCCTTTTATGGCAAACCAATTATTTACCGTACAACTGACTACAAGACCAATGAATATCGCAACCTTCTTGGTGGGTTGCTTTTTGAAGACTATGAAGACAACCCAATGCTTGGATATCGTGGAGTAGCCAGGGATGTGCATGACTGGGAACTGGAAGCCTTTAAGCTGGCGCGTGGGGCATTTGGTGGTAAAAACCTGCAATTGATGCTTCCTTTTGTGCGGACCCTGGAGCAGGCCAGGAGCATGAAACGTTGTCTGGCCAATGTGCATAAATTACGTTCAGGAGAAGATGGGCTAAAACTTATTTTGATGTCAGAAATTCCAAGCAATGCCATTTTGGCCAAGGAATTCATCAAGGAGTTTGATGGATTTTCCATTGGGTCCAATGATATGACCCAGTTAGTGCTGGGAACTGATAGAGATAATGCCAGGCTCAGGCATATTTATGATGAAGAAGATCCAGCCGTTGTTTGGGCTATTTTAGTGACTATTTTTACCGGTCAGAAATTTGGCAAAAAAGTTGGCTTCTGTGGCCAGGGCGTATCCAACAGCAAGATAATCAGGGGATTGGTATGCATCGCTGGCATAGTCTCTGCTTCGGTTGTTCCAGATACCTATGCTCAGACCAAATATGATATTGCAGCTACAGAGAAGGAAAATGTGAAACCAAAGGAACTGGGTGCCTGGCTCAAAAAACAACATTTAGATAGGTTACATAATATAATGCGTGAAAATGGTTATGGACATATTCTAAAGAAGCATTCTACAGCTTCCGATCTGATGGATTGGTATGAGGGTGAACTGGCTAGATTGCATGAACAATTACATTCTAATCTTGGTTCTTCAAAAGAACATTTTTATCGTCAGGAACTGGAATCTTTTCGTTCTCTTTTCCATAAGCCAGTTATTTATGCCAATTGGGATTGGAATAGTACCGTAGTAGATGCCCTTCATCAGGCAGGATTTTCATCGTTTGAAGAGCAGGAAAAGGCTATGGAGGAACAGGCCAAAAAAGTCTGGTAAACCAGGGCGGCCTGAAGGCCGCCTTTTTATTGAAAGTTAGTAGAGGTGAATTATGAAAAATGAATATACAGCTGTAGTAATTCAGGATGGTGACTGGTGGGTTGGATGGATTGAAGAAGTGCCAGGTGTTAATTGCCAGGAGAAAACTTATGAGGAATTGAAAAAAAGTCTGATGGTAACATTAAAAGAAGCGCTAGAATTTAATCGTAAGGACGCGCTTGAGGCTGCTGGGGAAAGATATAGAGAAGAAAAAATTGCAGTATGAAGAGAAAAGAGTTCCTTAAGTATTTGCGAAGACACGGCTGTGAATTACTGAGAGAAGGAGGAAATCACTCCTGGTGGCACAATCCTGTTCTCAAAAAAAGATCTGCGGTACCACGTTATTCCAATTAAATAGTAGCGTTATTAAAAATGCAAACTAAATTTTTATCTCAAATAAAAAATCCCCGGGACGTTTCTTCTTTTTCCCTGAGTGAATTGACTGAATTGGCTAGAGAGATCAGGGAATTAATAATAGAAGTAGTGGCTAAAAATGGAGGGCACCTGGCCCCGTCTTTAGGGGTCGTGGAGCTGACCCTGGCTTTGCTTAAAGTTTTTGACCCTGATCATGATAAATTTGTCTGGGATGTGGGTCATCAGGCGTATGCCTATAAGATTTTGACAGGCCGAAAGGAGAATTTTCATACCCTGCGTTGCTTTGGCGGCATCAGTGGCTTTCCAAAGCTTTCAGAGAGTGAGTATGATCATTTTGGGGTGGGCCATTCCAGTACTTCTATTTCTGCTGCCCTGGGTATGGCTGTGGCCAGAGATATTTTAAGACAGACACATAAGGTTCTGGCCATTATAGGCGATGGTTCCATGACTGCGGGATTGGCTTATGAAGGGCTAAACCAGGCAGGTGATCTGGACAAGGATCTGGTGGTTATTCTCAATGATAATGAGATGTCCATTGCCAGAAATGTTGGCGCGTTGTCTTCATTTTTAAGCAGGAAGTTGTCATCTCGCTGGGTGATGAAGCTGAAAAAAGAAGTAGAAGCCTGGATGCGTCAGATCCCCAGAATTGGTGATGATTTAGTTCATTATGCCCGGCGTAGTGAAGAGTCTTTAAAGAGTTTGTTTACTCCTGGAATGTTGTTTGAAGCATTTAAGTTTAACTATTTAGGGCCTGTTGATGGACATGATCTGAAAAAAATGATTGAGTTTTTTGAGCAGGTAAAAGAACTGGATGGCCCACTTCTGGTTCATGTGCTGACCAAAAAAGGCAAGGGCTATAACCCTGCTGAGAGCAATCCTACTTATTTTCATGGGGTTGGTAGTTTTGAGCCTGAGACAGGGTTGGCTAAGAAATTCACAGGTTCATCTTTACCCAGTTATACTGATGTATTTGGGGAGACTCTATGTTCATTGGCTGAAAAGGATGATCGCATTGTAGCTATTACTGCTGCCATGCCCGAAGGAACAGGGTTATCAAGGTTTGCCAGAAGATTTCCAGATAGATTTTTTGATGTTGGTATTTGTGAACAACACGCTGTGACTTTTGCTGCTGGACTGGCTAGCCAGGGATTCAAGCCTGTAGTAGCTATATATTCTACTTTTTTGCAGCGTTCTTATGACCAGATTGTGCATGATGTTTGTTTGCAGAATTTGCCAGTAACTTTTTGTCTTGATCGGGGTGGGATAGTGGGAGAGGATGGCCCGACTCACCATGGAGTTTTTGATCTGTCATATCTGCGCCATATTCCGAATATGATATTAATGGCTCCCAAAGATGAGGCAGAACTACAGGATTTACTTTATACAGCAATAAATTATCCAGGGCCTGCTGCCTTGCGTTATCCGCGCGGGGTAGGCGTGGGAGCCAGGTTAGCGGAAGCCAAAGAGGAGCTGCAGGAGATACCTCCTGGTATTGGCGAGTTATTATGCGATGGTTCTGGGGGGATTATTATAGCTATTGGTAGTCGAGTTTATCCTGCCCTGGAAGCAGCCCAGGAACTGAAAAAGGAAAAAGGTTTGCAGGTGGCAGTTTATAATGCCCGCTTTGTTAAACCTTTGCCAGAAAAGGATTTAAGGGAACTGGCACTCAGGTTTAATAAAATGTTACTGGTGGAAGAAAATGTTCTGGCTGGAGGGTTTAGTTCTGCGGTCCTGGAGTTTCTGGCTGACAATAATCTTTTATCAAAACTTGAGATTAAAAGAATTGGCCTGCCTGACAGATTTGTTGAGCATGGGCCGCAAAAGCTTTTGCGGCAGATGTTGGGTTTGGGAAAAGATGGGATTAAAAAGGCCATGCTGGATTTGTTGGATCAGGTAGATTGAATGGAGTCGCCTGCAGAAAGTAATATCCTGTTGAGCAGGTAAAAATTTATGAATTCAGGTTGTATGTGAAATAAGCGGAGGAGATGATGGATAAAAAAGTTGAAAATTTTTTGAATAAGATAAGAGAGCTTTATAATCAGATAGAAAATTTTGTTAATAAATATGATTTAAAGTATAAATATGACGACATTTCGCTATATGAAGAATACGCAGGTAAGTATTGGACTCAAGAGATGTATATTTCAAAAGATGGAGAATTTTTGTTTAAATTAAAACCAATAGGAGCCTATATAATAGGAGCTGATGGAAGAGTGGATATAATTGGCAAGTTTGATAGTAAGGTAATAATTTATTTAGAAAAATTATATAAAATGGAATTTGCAACTTCTACTGAGTCAGGAGATAAAAAGGAATGTGTCTCACCTTCTACTGTTTCACTCTATGATGGTTATGAAGGGCCAGGATGGTATTTTTCTGGTGATAGAAAAAAAATTTTACCACTTAATAATCAGAATATTTGTTCTGTTTTGGAGGAGATAAGTGAATTTAGATGTACTGGAGAAAATTAAAGGAAGTTATGATATATTTAAAAAAGCT
>CAJXJU010000004.1 GCA_913055195.1 uncultured Desulfohalobiaceae bacterium
TTTGTCTGAACAGTGTCTATATGTTCAGGTGCTCGGCGCCTGTCCCTGGAGTACGGTTGAAATTGGTGGTTTCCCGCTACTGGCGGATGCACCCCATTGAACCAGACCTGCAAAAAGGGACTTTTTGCAGACGACTCTTAAAGGGAGAAAGTGGAGGCGAATGGAAATGATAAAATTACAACAAAAAGCAAGGTGTCTGACAGCAGATACTCAGACCCCTGTGTCTTTGTATCTGAACCTGATTGGGCGGAAACAGGGTATTTTGCTGGAAAGTTCAGAGGTGGATGGCCGTCTGGGCAAATATAGCCTACTTGCCTGGGACTTTCGGCTCAGGCTTGAATGTATTCAGGGACGGCTAAAGGTGGAGATTAATGATCCCCGTCTTGAGAGTTTGAAAAATCTTGAAGGTCTGGATTTTGTACAGGGAGTGAGGCAGGTTTTAAAGGAACTTGAGATTGTTTCACCACCCGGGGAAACATTTCCTCCCATGACGCGTGCTTTATGTGGTTATCTTGGGTATGGGCTGGTTGGCCTGTGGGAGCCAAAATTGCGACCGGTGCTTCCGCCATCTGATGCAGAAGGTTTGCTTGTTTTGCCCGGCAAGGTGCTTTTGTTTGAGCACCTTTATCACCGCTGTTTTTTATTAACTTTAGACGACGATTTAAACTTGCCAAGGCCAAAAACTCACAGCAGGGAAAAAGAGAATGTTGTTGGCCAGGTACAAACCTTTCCTGCTGAAGAAGAGTTCAAACAAGGCGTGGCCGAGGTCAAGGAGCTGATCAGGCAGGGGGAAGCCATTCAGGTAGTTCTGTCAGTGCGTTTTGCTGCTGACTTTAAAGGCGATACTTTTCAGGTTTATAGACATTTGCGTCAGATCAATCCTTCTCCTTATACGTTTTATATGCACCTTGGGGACATAACTCTGCTTGGTTCTTCGCCTGAGTTGATGGTCAAATGTGAAGGCAATAAACTTCAGGTCAGGCCCATAGCTGGCACCAGGCCAAGGGGAAGAGATGAAAATGAGGATGAGCGTCTGGCTGCTGATCTGCTTCAGGATGAAAAGGAAAGGGCAGAGCATGTTATGCTGGTGGATCTGGGCCGCAATGATTTAGGCCGTATTGCAAAAGCAGGCAGTGTGGAAGTGGATAAATTCATGCAGATAGAAAAGTTTTCTCATGTCATGCATCTTACCTCTTATCTGTCAGCCGGGTTAAAGCCGGGTCTGGATGCACTGGATGTTATTGAGGCCACCTTCCCGGCAGGCACGGTATCAGGCGCGCCAAAGATAAGGGCAATGGAAATTATCGCTGAATTTGAAAACCTGCCTCGCGGCCCTTATGCTGGCGCGATTGGCTGGATAGGTCTGGATAAGGATATGGTGCACATGGATACTGGCATTACCATCAGGAGTTTGTGGGTAAGAAACGGTAAAATTTATTGGCAGGCAGGGGCTGGTATTGTGTTTGACTCTGACCCTGAAAAGGAATGGCAGGAGTGTCAGAACAAGGCCCGCGCGGTAAAAAAAGCCATAATAAGTAGCGCTAATGCAGGAGGCACAGATGATTTTGCTCATAGACAACTTTGACTCCTTTACTTTCAACCTGGTGCAGGTACTGCAAAAGCTGGGTGTTGATCCTGTTGTGCTTAGAAATGATGATGAGAATTTGTTTTCTTATCTACAAGATTCTGAACTTACAGCAGTGATCATCTCACCAGGACCAAGCAGACCTGAAAATGCAGGTTTATGTCTTGAGTTTTTAAATAAGCTTAAGCCGGAAATTCCTGTTCTGGGCGTGTGCCTGGGACATCAGATTCTGGGCTACTATGCCGGCGCCAGAGTGGAAGTGGCAGATGAAATCATGCATGGGAAGACTTCAGATGTTTTTCATGATCAAAAAGGAATATTCAAGGATTTGCCCAATCCCATGCAGGTGTGCCGCTATCATTCTTTAGTGGTAGTGCCGCAGGACGATTCACCGTTTTCAGTGACAGCCCGTACAAAGGATGGCAAGGTCATGGGACTTTGCTATTCTGACCGGCCCTGGATGGGTGTCCAATTCCATCCGGAATCCATACTTACTCCGGACGGACCAAAATTGATGCAAAATTTTATTGCGTTAGTTAATTCGACTTATAAGAAAAAAGGAGGAAGGCCATGAACATGAAAAATGTGCTCAATAAGGTAAGTGAGGGGAAAAATTTAGAATATATGGAAGCCAGAGAAGTTTTTGCGGCCCTGTTTGAAGGTGATCTGACGCCTGCTCAGAGCGGAGCGTTGCTTATGGGACTTAAAATGAAAGGGGAGTGCGCTGACGAACTCCTGGCAGCAGTGGAGATAGCCCTTGGCAAGGCAAGATTGGTAGAAGGTCTGGAAGGCACGCGCATAGATACCTGCGGAACAGGTGGGGATGGAAAACAGAGCTTTAATTGTTCTACAGCAGTGGCTTTTTTTCTGGCTGATTTGGGTTATAAGGTAGTCAAACACGGTAACAAGGCTGTTTCCAGTGCCTGTGGCAGCGCGGATGTAGTAGATGCCCTTGGACTTCCTCTGTTAAAAGAACCAGAAGAGGTAAAGGCAGAGTTAGAACAAAGAAATTTTGCCTTTATTTTTGCCCCGCATTTTCATCCTGCCTTTGCCAGAATCGCGCCTATCAGGCAGGAATTAGGTATGCGCACCATTTTTAATTTTATGGGGCCTCTTTTAAATCCTGCCCGTCCGACTCATCAGATACTTGGAGTGGCACGACCGGAGTTCGCACCGCTTATGGCAGATGTCCTGGCAAAAAGAGGTGTAACTGCCGCGGTAGTTCATGGTTCTGGCGGGTTTGATGAGCTTACTCCATGCGGGCCATGCCAGATAACTCTGGTTAAGGATGGGAAAATGCAGGAGTTTACCCTTGATCCAGATGAGTATGGCTTTGACAGGTGTGAGCCATCTGATCTGGCCTGCAAGAATAAGGAAGATGCCATTGCCATGCAAAAAAAGGTCTTAAATGGTACAGGTCCTCAGCCAATCCAGGACATGGTGGCTTTAAACCTTGGGCTGGCTTTAAGCCTTTTGCAGCCGGAAAAAGAACTAAAAGAATGTATGGATAAGGCCAGGGATGCTGTTGCCAGGGGAGCGGGGATTTTAAAGGATGAAGGATGAAGGATGAAAGGGAAAGGATGAAGGCGGAAGGATGAAGGATGAAAGGGGAAGCAGAGATGCTGGAGAAATTTAAACAGGCTAAAAAAGATGAAATAGTGAGGCTAAAAGAGCTGGAAGCAAAACGCGCAATGCCAGACGCCTATGATGGAGAGCGTCCATCTTTTGCTAAAGGCATAGGAGAGGGCGGGGAGATAAGAGTTATTGCTGAATACAAGCGGGCTTCTCCATCCAGAGGAGTGATCAATAAGGAACTTGATGCACGGGATGTGGCCAGAATTTATAGCGAAAATGGTGCGGCAGCCATTTCTGTGCTTACTGAAGAAAAGTATTTTCAGGGTCAACTGGAATTTCTGGATCAGATGGCTGATTCTGGACTCCCTCTTTTGCGCAAGGATTTTATTTTTCATCCCCTGCAAATTGCAGCCACAGCAGCAACCAGGGCCTCGGCCCTGCTTCTGATTGTTCGCCTGACCCCGGAAGTAGATGTTTTAAAAAATCTCATCGCAATGACTTATGACGCAGGACTGGACCCTGTGGTGGAAATATTTAACCATGACGACCTAAAAATTGCCCGTCAGGCAGGAGCCAGGATTATTCAGGTCAATAATCGCGATCTGGACACCCTGCGGGTGGACATCAGTAATTCTCATCAACTTATTGGACAGAAAAAAGATGGCGAGTTGTGGATCAGCGCCAGCGGCATTGAGAAAAAAGAGCAGATTTTAGCTTTAAAGGACAGGGGCTTTGATGCTTTTTTGATCGGGACATGGCTCATGTCAGCCCCTGATCCAGGCAGAGCACTTGCGGAGTTGTTATGAAGATTAAAATTTGCGGTTTGACCAGAAAAGAAGATTTACAATTTTGTCAAAAGTGTGGTGTGGACTATGCTGGGTTTATATTTCATCCTCCCAGTCCGCGCAATGTAATCCCTTCAGTGGTGGCTGAATGGACCAGAGGGATAAGCTCCCCACCTGCTCGTGTAGGCGTGTTTGTCAGGCAAAGTCCTGAAGAAGTTGTGGAGATTATGGAGCAGTGCAGGCTGGATTTTGCTCAATTGCATGGTGATCAGGATGAAGAGTTTTGTCGGAAAATTGGAACTCAGAGGGTTATCAAGGTTCTCTGGCCTGAGAGGTTTGCCAGCCATGGGGAATTGCAAAGAGAAATGGAGCGGTTTGCGCCATTTTGTGCTCATTTTCTTCTGGATGCGGGCAAGTCTGGTGGAGGGCATGGCAGAAAAATGGATATTTCTTTTTTGAAGGAAATAGAAATATTAAGGCCCATTTTTCTGGCAGGTGGACTCACACCTGATATGTTTGACCCTCAATGTTCAATGTCCAGATATTTCAAAAAAATTTTTGCCCTGGATTTTAATTCTGGCGTTGAAGAGCGGCCAGGGATTAAAGATAAACAGAAAATAGCAAAAGTGTTGGAGTCAGTGCAGTCTTTAAAAGGAGAATGATAATGAAAAAAGGTTATTTTGGTTCATTTGGTGGGCAGTTTGTGCCTGAGCTTTTGATTCCTCCTCTTGAAGAGCTGGAAAAGGCTATGGACAAATTTTTGTCCCACAAAGATTTTCAGCAGGAACTAAAAAACATTTTGACTGATTATGTGGGTAGGCCAACTCCTCTTTATTATTGTAAAAATTTGTCACAAGAGCTTGGCTTTCATCTGTGGCTGAAAAGAGAGGATTTAGCTCATACTGGTGCGCATAAAATTAACAACACCATAGGCCAGGCCCTTCTGGCTAAATATATGGGCAAGACAAGCCTTGTGGCTGAAACTGGCGCTGGTCAGCATGGTGTGGCCACGGCAACAGCAGCGGCCATGCTTGGGCTTGAGTGCATAGTCTTTATGGGGGCCAAGGATGTAGAGCGGCAGGCAATAAATGTCAGACGGATGGAACTTTTGGGCGCCAAAGTGGAACCTGTTCACAGCGGGACCAGAACACTAAAAGACGCCATTAATGAAGCCTTAAGATACTGGATTTCTCATCAGCAAACAACTCACTATTGTCTTGGTTCAGTTGTTGGACCGCATCCCTTTCCCCTTCTGGTGCGCGAGTTGCAGTCGGTTATTGGTAGGGAAGCTAAAGAGCAAATCAGGGAAAAAACAGGTCGCCTGCCCGGAATGATAATCGCCTGTGTAGGCGGAGGCTCCAATGCTATGGGCATATTTTATCCTTTTTTTGAAGACAAAGAGGTTGAACTGGTTGGGGTTGAGGCCGGAGGAAGCGGCACGCCCGGAAGTTACCATTCAGCCACTTTAAACAAGGGCACAGCCGGAGTTCTGCATGGCACTCATACTTATCTTTTGCAGACTGATGAAGGCCAGATTTTGCCGTCTCATTCCATAGCGCCTGGTCTGGATTATCCTGGAGTTGGGCCGGAACATAGTTTTTTCAAAGATTGTGGCAGGGCAAGATATGAAGTTATTTATGATGAGCAGGCGCTTTCAGCCTTTTATACGCTTTCCCAAAAAGAGGGTATTATCCCTGCACTGGAAAGTAGCCACGCAGTGGCCTATGCTCTGGAATTAAAAGGACGATTAAAGGGTGATGACCATGTTGTGGTCAACCTGTCCGGTCGGGGCGACAAGGATCTGGGCATAGTGTTTGGATTAGAGTAAAGGTCTCAACTTTCGGAGTTAAAAAATATTTATTTTTTCAGCTAGTTACAAAATAGGATTAAAGGAGTATCCCCTTTTCAGGAAACGATCCAGATAGCCTTTAATCTCCAAAAAATGTCCTTAATCAACTGTGTTTTGGTCATTTAGACATTTGAAAATTAGGATTTGTTTCGGATTTCGATATTCGATATTCGAATTTCTCAACTTTCGGAACTCCGAAAGTTGAGTAAAGGAGCAAATAATGAGCAAACAGGGTTTAAGAGATAAAATAAAGCAAGCAGCCTTAAAGGGTAGAAAGGCATTAATCCCCTTTCTTCCTGCTGGTTTTCCCGGTAAGCAGAGGTTCTGGGAAGAAATCATGATGCTGGATGAGCATGGCGCTGACATCATTGAAATTGGCGTTCCCTTTTCAGATCCTGTGGCAGATGGGCCGGTTGTGGAAGGGGCGTCCATAAAGTGCCTTGCGCAAGGGGTAAACCTGGAGTGGATTTTTGCGGGTCTTAAAGAATACAGGCCAAAACTTACGGCTGAAATTGTGTTGATGGGTTATTTTAACCCGTTTTTGCAGTTTGGTATAAAAAAATTAATGGCTGCTGCCAGAGAGACAGGGGTAAGCGGATTTATTGTGCCTGACCTTCCACTGGAAGAGGCAAAGCCATATCTGGGTGAGCTGAAAGCGCAGGGATTGGAATACATCCCCTTGCTGGGCCTGAATACTTCTGAGCCCAGAATGGAAGAGTATGCCGAGATGGACCCGGCTTTTGTATATATGGTTTCTGTCCTGGGCATTACCGGAAGCAAGGTGGATATAAACCAGGTGTTGATTGAAAAATTAAAACAGGCCAGGGAGATATTTTCCTGCCCCATTGCCCTGGGGTTTGGCTTAAAATCGCCTGAACAACTGGGGACTATTGGAGAATATATTGATGCAGTAGTCTTTGGCAGCGCGCTGATCAAACACATTGAGGAGGGGGGAACCAGTAATGATTTTATGGCCCGGTGGGGATAATTTGCCAATTACAAATTTGTAAAAATAGCAAGATATTGAAAGGCAATTTGTGACAAAATTGTTAATATTTTTAAGAGGGTAACTGGATTTATTTATGGTAACTGGTTAAAAGATAATTGACTTTCTGTTTTGGTACTAATATTGTATGCATTTGCAAAAGAATTTTAATAAATGGAGGTAAAAAATGGCTGATACCCCAATTTTTAATTGCAAGAACGCAGACGATGTACTTAAGGCTGTAAAGGACTATGATGTTAGTTTTATCCAATTCTGGTTTGTTGACGTGCTTGGAACTTTAAAGAGTTTCCAGATTACCCCGCCAGAGCTTGAGGCTGCTTTTGAAGAAGGAATGGGTTTTGATGGTTCTTCTATCCAGGGTTTCACCCGCATTCAGGAAAGCGACATGGTTGCGTATCCTGACCCAACCACTTTTCAATTTGTTACCTGGAGGCCATCTGAAAAGCCTGTTGCCAGAATGTTTTGCGATATTAAAAATCCGGATAGAACTCCTTATGAAGGCGATAGCCGCTATGTTTTAAAAAGAATGCTCGCCAGGGCCGCTGAAAAGGGTTATACATTCTATGTTGGCCCTGAACTGGAATTCTTCGTCTTTGCAGATTCTAAAGGCACTCAGATTCTGGATACAGGCGGATATTTTGATGCTCCTCCTCTGGATCTGGGCAATGATATCCGCAGGGACATTGTTTTCTCTCTGGCTGAGATGGGAATCCAGGTAGAGTATAGCCATCATGAGGTTGCTCCCAGCCAGCATGAGATTGACCTGCGCTATCAGGAAGCCCTGAAGATGGCAGACACTGCTGTTACTTATCGTGTTGTGGTCAAAGAAGTAGCCCGCAGGCATGGCTGTTATGCCACTTTTATGCCCAAGCCATTGTTTGGTGAGAATGGTAGCGGTATGCACGTTCATCAGTCTTTGTTTAAGAACGGCAAGAATGCCTTTTTTGATGCCAAGGCAGAGTTTAATTTAAGCGATGATTGTAAGAAGTATATTGCTGGTATCTTAAAACATGCCAGAGAAATCACTGCTGTATGTAACCAGTGGGTTAACTCATACAAACGTCTGGTGCCTGGTTACGAGGCTCCTGTGTATGTTGCCTGGGCACAGAGAAACAGGTCTGCATTGGTCAGGGTACCGATGTATAAACCAGGCATGGAGGCTGCAACCAGAATTGAGCTGCGTTCTCCAGATCCATCCTGTAACCCATATCTTGCTTTTGCAGTAATGCTTGCTGCTGGTCTGAAAGGTATTGAAGAGAATTATGAACTGGCTGCACCAGTTGAGGAGAACATCTTCAGCATGGATGACGCAACCAAAGAGAAATATGGCATTGAAAGCTTGCCTGGCAACCTGGGTGAAGCAATTGCAGCACTGGAGAAGAGTGAAGTTGTTAAAGATGCTCTGGGTGAGCATGTTTTTAATGAGTTTATTGCTGTTAAGAAAGAGGAATGGGATGCCTATCGCGTCCAGGTAACTGAATACGAAATCGAGAAGTACCTGCCTCTTCTGTAAGAACTTCTAAAGGTTACGTTAATAAAAAAAGCCCGGGGTAGGGCAGACACGCAGGTCTGCCCCTACTGCGGGCCTTTTTATATTCCTCCCTGGTTTAGCCACGCATTTATAGATTCTTTAAAGTTTCCCTGATAGACAATCCTGCCCTGGTTTAAAATGATCCCCTTACTAATGAAGTGCTGTACTTCCTGAGGATAATGGGTGCTCATGACCAGGGCTGTGGTTTGATTGACTGCTGCGTCCTCTGCTACTGTTTTTAAAATTGATAGAAAATAATATCTTGTTTTCTCATCCAGGCCAGTTAAAGGTTCGTCCAGAAGGAGGACTTTTGGGTTGTTTATCAAGGCCCGTAAAAGCAGGGCTTTTTGCAGTTGACCAGAGGAAAGGGTATGGATGGGTCTCTGAGTCAGAGTGTCTGCCTTCCATTTGTGTAACCATTCTAAGACACTGTTTTTTTGTTTTTCTGTAAGGTTTCGGCAGATACCAAGTGTGCCCAGAAGGCCTGAAGCCACCAGTTCAAATACAGTTGTCTCTGGCCGAAACATGGTCCTGAGTTCTGGCGAGACAAATCCTATTTTTTGCCGCAGTTCCCATAAGCTTATTTTGCTTTTGCCCCACCATTTTATGTCTCCGCCTGGAAGCGGATGAATTTCTCCAAGCAACAAACGTAAAAATGTGCTTTTGCCACTGCCATTTTCGCCTAAAATCGCCCATGTATCCCCTTTTTTTAGTTGAAAATGTATATCATCGAGGACAACTTTGTTGTTTCTTTGCACAATGACATTGTGGACTTGAATTACAGTAGCAGGTTGAAAATGGTTTGAGATATGAGATTGTTGGTTTTCAGGTTTCAGGGGTGGTAAAATAGTTTGTGCAAATTTTTCGGGATTAGAATTTGTTTCTGGATATTGTGATTTAGGGCGGATTTGACTATTTTTAATTTCCCAGAAGTTCGCTCCGGTTAAGGGAATATCTGAATAATGTGTTGTGCAGACAATGGCGCAGGAATTTTGTGTTACAAGATGGCGCAAAATAGAAAACAGTGTGGTGCGGCTTTTATGGTCCAGGTTGGCTCCTGGTTCATCCAGAAGCAGGATTTGTGGCTCTCCCATCAGGGCGCGGGCAATCAAAACTTTTTGGGCCTGGCCGGACGACAGGGTGAGAAATCTTTTTTCTTGCAACCCGCTTAAACCAAATAGTTCCAGCAGACTGGCAGCTTTTTTTAAATCCTTTTTTTGTGCCCGGGTATATAAATAAACACTATTGTTAAGGCCAGACAGGACCACATCAAGAATCTTTAGATTGAGATTGTGCTGGACATAAAAGTTATAATCTTCCGGGCAAACCAATTTGATTTTATCTTTTATAATGGCTGGATTATGGTGAGATTGTCCATTGACGATATAAGTTCTTCCCCGGTAAGTAGCCGGGGTTGGCCAGATTTTGCCTGCCAGAAGTTTTAAAAACGTTGTTTTGCCAGCGCCGTTATCACCTTGAATAATGTGGATTTCCCCTGATTTTACGCCCCATAAAATGTTGCGCAAAATTTTTTTCTGGCCGAGATTTACATCTACATTTTGAAGAATAATTTCCAATGCCATGTTTTTATGGTAATAGAAGGTGTTGGCTTTCGTCAAATTGGATAGACATTATTTTAAATGAAGGAAGATATTCATGCATAGATCAAAGTTACAAAACAAAAACATCAGAAACATCGCTATTATTGCCCATGTAGATCATGGCAAGACCACCCTTGTGGACAATATGTTCAAACAAAGTGGGCTGTTTCGCCAGGGCCAGGAAGTGGAAGAGAGGGTTCTGGATTCCCTGGATCTGGAGCGGGAAAGGGGGATTACAATTGCGGCCAAAAATTGTTCTGTAAACTGGAAAGGTGTGAAGATTAACATCATTGACACTCCGGGACATGCTGATTTTGGAGGCGAGGTAGAACGTTCCCTGTCCATGGCAGAAGGGGCTATTTTACTGGTTGATGCTTCAGAAGGCCCCTTGCCCCAGACCAGGTTTGTTCTGAAAAAAGCCCTGGAGGCCGGACTGGCCATTATAGTTTGCATTAATAAAATTGATCGCAAAGATGCCAGGCCAGCCGAGGTCTTAGACGAGATATATGATCTGCTCATCGACCTGGACGCTACTGAGGAGCAATTGGAGTTTCCTCTGCTCTACGCAATTGGCAAAGACGGGATTGCCAAAAAAAGCCTGGAAGACCCAGGCAAGGACCTTGAACCCTTATTTGAAACAATCCTGGAACAAATCCCTGCCCCTGCTTATGATCCAGAAGAGCCATTTCAGATGCTGGTTTCTGATTTGAGCTATTCTGACTATCTTGGCCGATTAGCCATTGGCAAAGTTTTTCACGGCAGTGTCCGCTCCAATGAAACTCTGATTTGTATCAATGAGGATGAAAAGCAAATTCCCTTAAAGGTCACAAAACTGCAAGTTTACGATGGGTTAAATTATAAAGAAGTGGATCAGGTAGATCCGGGTGATATCGTGGTTCTCTCTGGCATTGAAGATGTCAAAATCGGTGACACCATTTGTACTCAAGAATCACCTGGAACGTTGCCCAGGATTACAGTGGATGAACCTATTGTGTCTATGAGATTCAGCATAAACACCTCTCCTTTTGCCGGGCGGGAAGGTAAGTATGTTCAATCCAGAAAATTAAGGGAGCGATTGCTCAAGGAGACCCTGCTCAATGTGGCCATTAAGGTGGAAGAGACTGACGATAAGGATAGTTTTATTGTCAAAGGCAGGGGTGAATTTCAGATGGCTATTCTCATTGAAACCATGCGCAGAGAAGGTTTTGAACTTTGCGTTGGCCGTCCAGAGGTTATATTTAAGGAAGTTGACGGAAAATTACAGGAACCTATGGAAAAGGTCTTTATAGATTGTGAGGAGGATTTCATGGGTGTGGTCACTGAAAAATTGTCCCTGCGCAAGGGCAAGATGGTCAACCTGGTTAATAACGGTAGTGGCAGGGTACGCATGGAGTTTTTGATCCCCTCAAGAGGTCTTATTGGCTACCGGAATGAATTTTTAACAGATACAAGAGGTACGGGAATTATGAATACCCTGTTTGCCGGGTATGGGGATTATGCCGGCCCTATCCAGGGGAGGTTTACAGGCGCGCTCGTGGCTGATCGTCAGGGTGAATGCGTGGCTTATGCCCTGTTTAACCTGGAACCCAGGGGGAGATTGTTTGTGGTTCCTGGTGAGCCGGTTTATGAAGGCATGATTATTGGCGAGCACAACAGGAGCAATGACATCAATGTCAATCCCTGCAAGACCAAGAAACTGACCAACCTGCGTGCCGCAGGAAAGGATGACGCAGTGACCCTCAGTCCGGTTATGCCCATGACCCTGGAGAAGGCCATTCATTTTATCAAGGAAGACGAACTTGTGGAAGTTACCCCTAAATCCATCCGTCTGAGAAAGGCGGTTCTTTGTGCCAAAAAACGCCATGCTCTGGATACAGCAGCAAAGAAGCGGTCAAATTGAGTTGAGGGCAATCGCACCAATTATGGTACTTATCAGAGCCCCAAAAGTGTTTGGTGCTCGACAGGTTGCCTCGCTAGGGACTGCCGAGCACCTGAAGATGGCATCTTTTTGATTAAAATGTTTTAAATGTTTTTCAGGTGCTCGGCTGTCCCCAGATGCAGAGGTAGCGTAAAAGGCAAAATTGGCCTATATCAACGAAATTTAGATGAGATAGCCCTGAGATATTTGTCAAATACGTTTGACAGGATTTGTCTGGAATTGTAAAATATATTTTACAATTTTTGCTGATGCTGGTTATTTGCCCGCCACTTTTGCTGCCTGTATGGTTTTTTGTATCAGGCTGAAACCTGAATTCGTTTGCAGTTAATTCCTAATACAAAAAGCCAAACAACCAGATGGGGATTTTATTGCCTCTGCCAAATTCCAGGCCATCTATTATGAGATAAGAAGAGTCTGTATTTCTGATTTGAGTAAAGTTTTTGTTTTCGCCTCCAATTTCAAAGATATATTTACCATCCACATATATATCTCCGGTTCTGGCATATCTGACTTCATGCCTGACTTCCAGTTGGTTGATAACAAACTCTTCTCTGATGGTTCCTATTTTTACATTTTTGCAATAGCTATAATTTAGATTTGGATTGTGTAAGTATAATTTTTCTGGTTTAGTCATAAAAGAAGAGGCACTTCCTTTAGCAAAGAGCATTTTGATAATACTGCCAGCCTGGAGATAGAAAAGATAATTGTAAAGTGTATTTCTGTTTATTTCTGCCTGTGCTGCCAGTTTTGTCATATTAACAGCATAAGGTTCTGATTGACAGATAACGTTGAGGAGTTTCTTTAATTTGATAATATTTGCAGGTTCTACATTAAAGATCATTGGCAAATCAACTTCCAGAACTGTATTAATTGTTTCGTTTAATTTAATTTGATATGTTTCTATGTTTTCCCTATAAAAGGGGTAAAAACCATACTTTAAATAATCATAAAAATATTCATAAGGTTTAATTTGTTGATTAATATGTAATGCTAAATCTTGATGATGATTGATAATATCTTCAAGAGTATAACTTTCAAAGATAATGTTTGTTTCCAGTTCCAGGAACTCTCTAAAAGAGAGGCCATTTAGCCTATATAAAACAGCTCTTCTACTTAAATCTGCTTTTGCATGTTCCAATTGGATAGCTGATGAACCTGAAAAGATAACCTGTAAATTAAAAGTATCGTATATAGATTTTAACTCTGATTCAAAGTTTTTATATTTATGAATTTCATCAATAATTAATAGTTGCCCACCTTGTTTATGAAATTCTCTGGCAATGTTATAAAGCTTTAGCCCTGCAATTTCACTGTGATCTGCTGTAATATACAATTTTTTCTTCCAGGGCAGGTCATTGTCCTGGATATATTGAAGCAAAAAGGTAGTTTTGCCTGAACCGCGTGGTCCAAGGATACCGATCATTTTATTGTTAAAATTGACCAGTTTGTGCATGTAGCGTTTATAGGTGATTTTGAAATTGGAAAGAATGAGCATGGAAATTTCATTTAGATGTGCCAATGTGTCCAGCATAATCACCTCGATTTTGCTTAATATATTAAGAGTCGTCTGCAAAAAGTAAATTTTTCCGTGCGGGGACAGGCGAACGTGCATTGTGATGGTTGTAACTATTTGAAATCATTA
>CAJXJU010000005.1 GCA_913055195.1 uncultured Desulfohalobiaceae bacterium
AATTTCCCATAATCCCCTATTTGTTTCATCTCAATATTAATCCTATGCTTTTTAAAAGTTAAAAAAATAGAGATATTATAATTTTACTTTTTCAATTTTTTCATCAAACTTTACAATATCACCATCAATCATAAATGTAATTCTATATTTGTCCATGTTTTTCCTTACCCATTCGTCCTTTTCTTTCCAATCCTTAAATGTATCGTTGGTTATTACATAACTGTTATATTCCCTTACAAATTTAAGTATAAAGTCATCCGCATCCCGTTTTGAAGGAGCATCATTTAGAATTTTTTCTTCCATAAGTTTATCCAATACATCAACATCTTCTACAATATGCTTTAATGAAGCATCAGTTATAACCAATATATCAGAATACCCCATTTCTTTAAGTTTATTAATTACCAATTCAATGTTTTTTGCGAAAGGTTTATCTCCTGTTTCTTTCGACCCATTATTCCATGCTACATTACTTCCATCTATGATAATTTTTTTAAATTTAGGGGATATTCTTTCAAAAACCTCTCCATCTTCGTCATAATATCCTATATGCTTTATTTTAGATGAGTTTGAAAGATATTTTTTTAAGTCATCTTTATTATTAAATTTTATTCCATTCTTTATATAATTTCTATATTTTTCCAATTCATCTTTCCACATATTCCAAATTTTTTCTGCGGATAATTTTTTGCCATGTTCGAAATTAAGCAATATTTTAAATAGAATTGCTTCTTCTATTGTGTCTAATTCATATTCTTTTTTAATATCTAATATCTTTCCTAATCTCCTTTTAAATTTATCATACTCATCTTTACTTCTAAGTCCAAATTTCATCGCCTCTTCATATTCTTTTGGATTATCGAAACCCATTTCTTTGGCATCCCCATAAGTTTCTTTATCTGAAAATCCTTTCTTCATGGCATCTCTATATTCTTCTGCATTTAAAAATCCTTTTGAAATAGCATCTTCGAACTCTTTGAAATCCTTAAATCCCTTTTTCTTAGCATAATAATATACATCCCTATCTGATTTAATGTATGTTTCCCTATCATCGTCATGAATATAATATTTACGTGGTGATGATGAAAAAATACCATAATCTTCATAACATAAATATTTCTTAATCTTTTCAAAAGACCATTTAAATCCTAATTCTATGGCTTCTAAATAGTCATTTTTACTATAATAACCCATTTCTGTTATCTTTTTGTATTCATTGTAATCAACAAACTCTCCTGCCATTGCTTTATAATATGTTTTACCATCAGGAAAACCCTTTGGGCATCCATCATACATATCATAAAGGTTTTTGTAACCATTCCCATTAATTTTATAACCTATGCCATTGTTATCAAAAAATAAAAAATATTCATATAAACCATAAATATGTGGATAGTTTTACTCTGGGATATTATCAACCAGCACATCCAAGGCTTGTCATTAATATCAATAAACATCCTGAAAATATTAATGTTTTTGCATTAAACAGCCCCTATAGAATTGTAATGGACTTTATGTTTCAACAAGCAAAAAATCATGGTAAACCTCATAATGTTTTCTTCAAACGGCCAAAATTACAATTAACAACTAATAATATTTTTGAACAATTAGGACTTTCGATTCATACAATTATGATTGATCCTGGTCATGGAGGACATGATCCTGGTGCAAAATATCATGGTATAATGGAAAAGGACATTAATTTAAAAATGGCTCGCATTCTGGGATACATTCTTTCTAAACATGGTTTTAATGTTCTTTATACGAGAACAAAAGACAAATATTTAACATTACAGGAGCGTACTCAAATGGCAAATTTATTACATGCTGATCTTTTTATTTCTATCCATTGTAATGCCAATCCAAAAAGATATATTAATGGGCTTGAAATATATTATCTTAATTTTACCAAAAACAAAGAAGCAATCAGGATTGCTGCCAGAGAAAATGCATCTGTTAATAAAAAAATCAGTGATCTCCGGTTTATTCTGGCGGATCTCTTAATCAATTCAAAAATTAATGAATCTGCAGATTTTGCCAGAATTTTAAATACATCTCTTAAAAATTATTTGCGAAGGCACTATCCTGGATTCCGTAATAATGGTGTGAAAAAGGCGCCTTTCTATGTCCTTCTGGGGACTCAAATGCCCTCAATCCTGATAGAATTGGCTTATCTTTCCAATTCTAAGGATCGACATTTACTTACTAATCCAAACTTTCTTTCCAGAATAGCCTATGGCATTTTAAAAGGAATTCAAAACTATCAAAAACAAATCCAGATCTACGCATGGAAAGAATAGATACAACACGCAACCGGATTAACAAAAAGCTGAACGATAATGTTTCACCAGCCACTGACACTGGCGGATGCACCCGATGCAACCACGGTGCATCCGCCTTTTTAAGCTTAACTTACATCCAATCATTTATCATAACCAGCATACCCTTCTGGACACTTATTTTCTGTCTCTATTTTTTGCTGGGTTCTGAGGAGAAAATTTATCTCTTTTTTGCTGATTTTCGCCCGGATCACCCGCGATTAACTACTTTTTTTACTCTTTTTACTGATTGGGGAAACGCCTTTTTTTACTCAGTCTATTCTACCCTCCTTATCCGGGGAATAGTTAAAAAAGATAAAAACTTAATCTGGCTTTGCTCCTATTATATCCTGTTTCAACTGATAATCTCTTTCTTTGTGGTCCGTGTACTAAAGATCACGATTGGCAGGCCAAGGCCAGACATGGGAGACCAATTTCATCCCCTGTCACTCCAAAACAGATTCAATTCCCTGCCTTCAGGCCACACCGCGGAGATTTTCGGGGCCATCCTCCCTCTCTCATTAGCGATAGATACGACAGGACAACGTAAAAAATTATTTATTAATCTTATTCTGGGATGTTATGGAATGCTTCTGGCCTTTTCTCGGGTCTATCTGGGTAAACATCATCCTTCGGATCTGCTCCTGGGCTATCTGCTTGGCTCATTAAGCGGGTTTTTAACTTTTACATTCTGGCAAAGAAAAAAAAGAAAACATAGAAAGGTAATTCAATATGAACATAAATAATTATTGCCAAACATTATGGACATGGATGCAAAGACACCCTTATATCTCTTTAGCCATTATTCTTGGACTTCAGACAGCTTTTACGCTAACTACCAGAAATTTATGGTATTCTGACGAAATTCGTTATGCCAATGTATTTGAACACTTAATTAATGCCAAAAAGTGGCTGGTTTTATATCTAAACGGTCAACCATATCCTGACAAACCGCCCTTATATTTCTGGTTTATCTACCTGGTAAAGGTTTGTACCCCACTTACACCACCTGCCCTTTTCCTTTTTTGTACAACCATTTCTGCCTACATCTATCTGATAGCCACTTACCACCTTGGACTTATTACCATAAAAGACCAAAATATTTCCTTTCTGTCCTGTGTTGTTCTTTTAACCAATTTGTATTTCATGGGAGTTACACATTATTTTCGCATGGACCTTTTCTTTGCTTCACTAATTATTTTCAGCCATATATATTTTTACAAATATTATCTTATCCAAAAAAACAAATACCTTCATATCGCTTTTATATTATCAGCCCTGGCAGTTTTGACAAAAGGGCCACTTGGGCTGGCCTTCCCTTTAATATCTTTTTTTATCTTTTTAACTTTACAAAAAAAATTAAATTTAATCTGGCAAAAAGAATTTTTAAAATCATTTAGTCTCTGTATCACACTTCTTTTATTATGGGTAATAGGAGCCTATATTGTCGAGGGTGAAAAATTCCTGCATAACATCTTTTATGACCAGATTTATCGCCGGGCGGTAAATACCTGGCATCATCCCCAGCCCTTTTATCACTATCTTCTGACACTGCCTCTTGCCTGGCTGCCGTGGACAATAGTTTTGCTGGTTCAATGTTCAAGGTTCAATGTTCAACGTTTTTTTAAACTTAACTGTAGTACAGGGCTTTCAGACACACAAAATGGGCTAAAATTTTTGCTGATCTATTTCTTTGCAGGCTTTATTCTGTTATCCTGTATCAGCATCAAAATCGTTATCTACCTGTTACCCATTTTTGCACCTCTAGCCATTTTAACGGCCAGCATAATTCAAAAATTATTGCCAGTCATCCAACAACATGAAACACCAGAGGTCGAATCTAAAAATAGCGAAAGCGGCGTAAGCGGCGTGAGTGTTGGACTGGCCTTCTTTTTTGCCCTTCTTGCTATTACTTTACCTTTTGCCAATTTTTTCCATCCCTGGCCCATTAAAATAAAAGGCCATTTTCTGGCCGCGTTAGTCTGTCTTGGCCTGGCCATCATCCTTTTCAAGCTTAGAAAAAAAGACTTCTGCCAGACCCTTATGACCATGCTGGTCGGCATTACCCTTTTAATCAATATTCTGGGAATTTTTACGGCTCCTTCCCTGGATGCAGTTATGAGTCCGCGGGCACAGGCTGAAAAAATGGCTGGCTACATCCAGAAGGGCTTTACTCCTGTTGCCTATAAGATTTATTCCGGGACATACACCTACTATGCTGGACAAAACATCCTTGAAACCAGAGACCTGGCCATGATCGGTCAAAAAGTCAAAAGCGGAGAAAAGATTGTCCTGGCTATCCGTAAAAAAGACTGGGACAGATGGCGTGAGCGGCCTGAAAATTTAAAAATAGTGGATAAACAATGGATTGTGGACAGAATATATTATCTTGTTGTTACCCTCCAATCGACGACATAACCCTCTGGCAGACACTTTGTCTGTTTTTTTCTCTGGACAATAAATTGTAGCCAAGGGGCTTTTTTCGGCCAGCGCGTTCCATTACCTTTTTTAACTGAACAGGCCCCAATTTTGGGGAACGAAGTAAAGGGAGCAAACGGTATTCTTTATCTGAAAACAGGCAGGCTCTAAGCTTTCCATCAGGCGTAATCCTTAAACGATTACACCTGTCGCAAAAATGATCGCTTAAGGGAGAAATAACGCCCAATCTGCCCTGACCTTCCTTGAGGTCAAAAATTCTGGCTGGACCACTGGTGCTCCCTGGCGAGCACTTTGAAGTCTTAAAGTTAACAGGTTCTAAGGGGGTAATCTTTTCTACTGCCCTTATAATCTCTTTTGCTGGCCAATAGAAATCCCTGTTCCACATGGTCCTGCCTCCAATGGGCATAAACTCAATAAAGCGTATATCAACCGGATGAGTTAGAGCAAACTGGACAAAATCCTCCAGCTCATTGTCATTAACCCCCTTTAACGCCACAATATTAATCTTCACACGAATGTTTTCCTCCAGACAACGATCAATACCAGCGCGCACCTGATGATAAAAATCACGTCCGGTGATTTCCTGAAATTTTTCCGGCTTTAACGTATCCAGTGAAATATTAATGCAATTTATACCCATATCCTTTAAAGCCAAAACTTTATTCGTAATTAAGGTGCCGTTGGTGGTAACACGCAGGTCAAGAAAGGGAAATTTATGACGCAACCTTGCTAAAAAATAAAGAAAATCCCGGCGTACAAAAGGCTCCCCTCCGGTCAAACGTACCTTTTGTATCCCCAGCTCTATACCAGCCTGAATAATTTTAAACATTTCTTCATAAGTTAAAATATTCTGATGAGGAATAAATTTTAAATATTTGCAACTGCGACAATAAAAGCAGCGTAAATTACACCGGTCAGTCACGCTTAAACGCAAATAACTTACCCCACGACCATATTGATCAGTAATCATACTGTTCTCCTGTAACCATCTCCAATGAAAGAGTCGCCTGCAAAAAGTCGAAACTCGCAAATTACAGTTAGCGGGGACAGGCGAACGGGTAATGATTTCAAATGGTTACAATCGTCACAACGCTCGCTGCCGCTGTTCCCCTGTCCCCGCACGGAAAAATTTACTTTTTGTAGGCGACTCCTTTAGAATAATCTCAAAAAATTACTGCATTTAAGGTTATAAAAGTTTGAGGCATAGTTCAACCTGAATTAAATGATTTTTAAAAAATCCGTCAAAAGAAAAAATTATTGCATTGGCTTTAAAATCGGCTTATAGTCAAATGGTTGCTGAACCTGGTCGAAGCATGAATAGTTAAAATGATCAAAAATTTTAAATCAAGGGGGACAATATGTTTGCGGGAGTCTGCTTATTAATGGGGCTTACTGTTGTGGGCATTATCATCACATATTTCCATATCGAACATGGCCCGGACAGTGAAGAAGGCTAAAGTTTCCGCCCTTAGCTCAGTTGGATAGAGCGCCGGACTTCGAATCCGTAGGCCGCACGTTCGAGTCGTGCAGGGCGGGCCAGAAATTTCAAAGGGGTTATAGCCATCGGGCTGTAACCCCTTTTTATTGACGCTTGCCTCTTTAATAAAAGAAGAATCAGGCGCGCCCCTTAAGCCAATCAGAAGTCAACGAATCACGAAAAATTAACACTTGCCAGAAGCAATCTTTTTTCTTAAATAGAGACGTTTTTAAAGTCACACGCTCAAGCTAAACCCTGTGGGTGCTCCTTTTGGGAGTCAGCTTCTTGAGCGGAGGAAAAACCCAAGGAGGATTTATGGCTTATGTAACCATGAAGCAAATGTTGGAGACTGGTGTCCATTTCGGCCACCAGACCAGGCGCTGGAACCCCAAAATGCGTCCTTATATTTTTGGGGCCAGAAAAGGTATCCACATTATTGACCTGCAACAAACCGTCAAATTGTATCAAAAAGCGCACGACTTTGTTGTCGATCAGGTCGCTCAGGGTAAGCAGGTCATCTTCATAGGTACCAAGCGTCAGGCTAGAGAAGTTGTTAAGGCTGAAGCAGAACGATGCGGCATGTTCTATGTAACTAATCGCTGGCTTGGCGGCACATTGACCAACTTCAAGACCATTCGTCGCAGCATTGAACGCTTAAAACAACTTGAAGCCATGTTCGAAGACGGCAGCATCAGCCGCTTTCTGAAAAAGGAAGTGGTCAAGATGGAAAGAGAGGTCAAAAAGCTGAACAATGCCCTGGGCGGGATCAAGAACATGGAAGATCTGCCTGGAGTAGCCTTTATTATTGATCCCAAAAAAGAAGAAATAGCCGTCAAAGAATGCCGCAAACTAGGCATACCTATTGTGGCCATAGTAGATACCAATTGCGATCCTGACCTCATAGACTTTGTCATTCCGGGCAATGACGATGCTATCCGGGCTATCAAGCTCTTTTCCAGCAGTATTGCTGACGCGTGTTTAGAGGGTTTAGCCAGACGCGAAGATAGAGAAGAGGAACAGGTTCAGGAAGAAGTCGCAGAAGAAAACTCTGCTGAAGAACAGGAGGAAGAATAAAGATGGCAATTAGCGCACAAATGGTTAAAGCCCTGCGAGAAAAAACAGGTGCAGGGATGATGGATTGCAAAAAAGCTCTTGAAGCATGTAATGGAGATGAAGAAAAGGCTATTGCCTGGCTCAGGGAAAAGGGGCTGGCAAAAGCCCAGAAAAAAGCCGGACGCGCCACCTCTGAAGGCTGGATCGGCTCTTATATTCACTCCAATGGCAAAATCGGAGTCCTTGTTGAACTTAAATGCGAAACCGATTTCGTAGCCAGAAATGAGAAGTTTCTGGCCCTGGCCAAAGATCTGGCCATGCAGATTGCCGCTACAAATCCTGTTTGTGTCCGCCCGGAAGATCTGCCAGAAGATCTTATTGCCAAAGAAAAGGAGATTTATCTTAAGCAGGCCAAAGAAGAAGGTAAGCCCGAACATATTGCCGAAAAAATCGTCGAAGGCCGCTTGAAAAAATACTACAAGGAAGTCTGTCTGCTGGAACAACCCTTTATCAAGGATGATTCCAAGACCATCAAGGATTTGATCAACGAAGCCATTGCCGTACTTGGCGAAAATATTCAGATAGGACGTTTTAGCCGTCTGGCACTGGGAGCAGAATAAAAAAGGGCCGTACGGCCCTTTTTTATTCTCCACAAGGTACCTTTAATACTAACACCAAAGCTAACACCACAATGAAATTTAAACGCATATTAATTAAATTAAGTGGCGAAGCATTGGCCGGTGACCAGGGTTTTGGCATTGATCCCGAAACCATCTCTTCCATCAGTCAGGAGCTGGTTGAAGTAGCCAAAATGGGTATTCAACTGGCCATTGTTATTGGTGGAGGCAATATTTTCCGCGGAGTTTCTGCTTCCTCTAAAGGAATGGATCGCTCTTCTGCCGACTATATGGGAATGCTGGCTACAGTCATGAACGCTCTGGCCATTCAGGATGCCCTGGAAAAACAGGGCATAAATACCAGAGTGATGTCAGCTATCACCATGCGCGAAGTAGCAGAACCATATATCCGGCGAAGGGCAATTCGCCATCTGGAAAAGGGACGGATAGTCATCTGCGCTGCTGGTACTGGTAATCCCTATTTCACAACTGATACTGCCGCGGCCCTTCGGGCCATGGAACTTAAAGCAGATGCCATTTTAAAGGCCACTAAAGTAAATGGTGTTTATGATAAAGATCCTGTCAAGCATCCAGATGCCAGAATGTTTGACAGGTTAACTTATATAGAAGTCTTACAAAAAAGATTAAAGGTTATGGACTCCACGGCCATTTCTCTTTGTATGGACAACAATATGCCCATAGTTGTCTTTAATCTCTTTGAGACAGGCAATATTAAACGGATAGTTTCAGGAGAACAAGTAGGAACCATCGTCTCAAGCACCGAGCACCTAAAACAGACAGGCATGGAGGATAACTATGCAGGACGTGTTAGATAGTTGCAAAAAAAGAATGGATAAAGCAATCCAGAATCTGGAAAAAGAATTTAGCAAGCTGAGGACAGGACGGGCTTCAGTCACACTTCTGGAGGACTTAAAGGTTGACTACTACGGCACTCTGACGCCACTCAATCAACTGGCTTCCATCTCTACTCCAGACAGCCGCACCCTGGCCATTCAACCATGGGACCGTAATGCATTTGGTGAGATTGAAAAGGCCATTCAAAAGTCTGATCTGGGCCTTAATCCAGTCAATGACGGAAAAATCATCCGGATTAACATCCCTCCTCTGACCGAAGAAAGACGAAAGGAGCTGGTTAAGGTCGCCAAAAAATACGCTGAAGAAGCCAAAATTGCCATTCGCAATGTCCGCCGCGATGCCAATGATGCTTTGAAAAAGAAAAAAAATGACAAGGAACTTACAGAAGATGAAATGCATCGCGGTCAAGACGAGGTACAGAAAATCACCGACTCTTTTGTGCAAAAAGTAGATGAAGTCCTTAATAAAAAAGAAAAAGAAATAATGGAGATCTAAGCTGAGTATAGCCAAACTGCCCACACATCTGGCCATCATTATGGATGGCAATGGCCGCTGGGCCAAACAAAGGGGGCTGCCCAGGCACGAAGGCCATCGTCAGGGAACGAAGACAGCCAAAAAGATTGTTGAAGAATGCAGGCGTCTGGGCATTCAGTATCTAACCCTATATACCTTTTCAAAAGAAAATTGGTCCAGGCCCAAAGAAGAGGTATCTTTTCTTTTCAATCTGCTCAAAAAGTTCCTGCAGGGAGAGCTGAAAAGTTTAATGGATCAGGATATTCGGCTCAATATTCTGGGCGAAATCAAGGATTTGCCCATTGGTACCAGACAGGTAGTACAAATGGTCTGCGCAAAAACCCAAAACAACCAGAGTATGTACCTCAATCTTGCCCTGAACTACTCTGGCCGGGCGGAAATCGTGCGGGCCTGCAAGTTGTTGATGCAGGAAAATCGAGATCCTGATTCCTTAACAGAAGACACCTTCAAAGACTATTTATATACCAGTGGCCAGCCTGATCCGGATCTGATCATCCGCACCAGCGGCGAGCTTCGCATAAGCAATTACCTTCTTTATCAATCTGCGTATGCTGAACTCTATTTCACTCCTGTTTTATGGCCTGATTTTTCACCTGAACACCTGCACGCGGCCCTGCAAGATTATGCCGGTCGAAAAAGACGTTTCGGACGCGTAGAAGAGTAGTACACGGTGAAGCGGGGAAACAGGGAAATGGTGAGCTAATGACACTTTCTGGACATCAAAAAAGAATTATTACCGCGCTGATTCTCATCCCTGTTCTGGGTTTAATAATTTTTACAGGAGCCCAGGCCGTAAATCTGGCACTGGTCGTGGTCAGTGGACTGGGATTATGGGAATTTTACTCTTTTTTCTGGCCGGGAAAAGAAAAGTCCTTGTTTAAACTTTCAGGCATAACCCTTGGAACCGCTTTTATTTTTCTACCCTGGACATGGCTTGTAAAGCATACGCTGCTTGTTGGTATTATTTCTTTTTGGCTTTTAAGCTTAAGCTTTCTTATTCAATTTAGCTTGATTCAAAACAAGGCCTCCTATTTTGACTTTTTGATCATCTTTGCCGGACTTTTTTATCTTCCCCTGGCGCTTAAACTCTTTACGCGGCTTGAGGCTCAGGAAATTATCCTGGTTTTACTGGCCACCTTTGCTTCGGATACCGGAGCATATTATGTGGGAAGCTGGAAAGGTAAGCGTAAAATCTGGCCCCGGATAAGCCCCAAAAAAACCTGGTTGGGAAGTTTTGGGGGCCTTATTTTGTGTACTTTCATCACCCTGATTCTGGGGCTTATATGGGGAAGTAAGACATGGTGGGCGTACCTGGTTCTGGGTTTTATCCTTAACCTGGCTGCTCAAATGGGAGACTTTTTTGAATCAGCTTTAAAACGTTGGGCCAGAGTCAAGGATTCAGGCTGTGTTTTGCCCGGCCATGGCGGCATTCTGGATCGCATTGACAGCTTACTGCTTTTACTGCCAGTATATTTTATCAGCCAAGCAATTTATCCTTTGTTTTAATGATCAACTACATCTCATCCCTGGACATATCTTCTAAACACCTTACCTGGCCCCGTTCAATCGTTCTTCTGGGTTCAACAGGGTCTATAGGCACGAGCACGCTCAAGGTTATAGAAAAACATAGAGACTCTTTTGCAGTCATTGGGCTGGCCGGAGCCAGGAACATAGAGCTATTAGCCCGACAGGCCAGCAAGTTTCGACCCAAATATATAGCCGTCTTAAACAATGATCTGGCTAAAAAACTTAAAAAACTCCTGCCTCCGGAATATAAACCACATATTTTAACTGGCCAGGATGGATATGTACAAATGGCAGGACTTTCCGAAGCAGACTTTGTCCTTTCAGCCATGGTCGGCGCGGCCGGCCTTGCCCCAACCATGGCTGCGGTGGAAAGCGGAAAAATTATTCTCCTGGCTAATAAAGAGTCCCTTGTCCTGGCTGGCCATTTAATCCGAAAATACTGCCAAACTTCGCACTGCATTATCCTTCCTGTTGATTCTGAACATAACGCCATTTTTCAGGCTTTAGCCGGGCACTCTTTTCAGGACGTTAACAAAATAGTGCTGACTGCCTCGGGAGGACCCTTTCGCGGCAAAGGTAAAAAATTTTTACAAAATGTAACAAAAATCCAGGCCCTGGCCCATCCTAACTGGTCCATGGGTGCTAAAATCAGCATAGACTCTGCAACCATGATGAACAAGGGTCTGGAAATCATTGAAGCGCATCATCTTTTTGGTATAAGACCGGAACAAATTGAAGTCCTTGTACACCCCCAGAGCATTGTCCATTCTCTGGTGGCCTACAGAGATGGCTCCTTTCTGGCTCATCTTGGTATCCCGGACATGCAAATACCCATTGCCTATTGTCTGGCATATCCAGGCCGCGTAACACTTGATCTTAAACCGCTTGATCTGGCCCAGATTGGCACGCTGACCTTTGAGCCACCAGATGAAGAACTATTCCCCTGCCTTGGGCTGGCTAAAAAAGCATTAGAAGCTGGTCCAAGCTATATGGTCGTTCTCAATGCAGCCAATGAGATTGCTGTGGAGCTTTTTTTGCAGGAAAAAATCAATTTTTTACATATACCAGAAATCATCTCCAGGGCCCTGGATCAACATGAAGGCCAGGAAATTGATTCTTTACAGACAATCCTGGAGTTAGATGCGCGCACCCGCCAGCTTGTAATCAGCGAGTGTATTCGCTATGATTAGGTTATATAACTCAGAAATCAAAAAATTAAGGAAATGATAGATATGCTCCAGAGCGCTGTTGCCATTGTTTTCGTCCTGGGTCTGCTCATATTTTTCCATGAGCTGGGCCATTTTTTAGTAGCCAGGATGTTGGGCATCGGGGTGACTACCTTTTCTCTGGGTTTTGGTCCCCGCATTTTTGGGTTTAAGCCTGGCAAAACCGACTACCGCCTGTCCGCTGTCCCCCTGGGAGGCTATGTTCACCTGGCCGGCGAAACAGCCGGTACTGAGCTTCCTCCAGAATTTGGCCCCGGGGAAAGTTTCTCCCTTCGTCCTGCCTGGCAAAGAATTCTTGTGGTCAGTGCCGGGCCTATTTTTAATTTTGTCCTGGCCTGGCTCATTTATTGGGGAATCTTCTGGGCCAACGGCCAAATACAGATTCTGCCGGAAATAGGTCAGGTGACGAAAAATAGCCCGGCCCAGGTCGCAGGTCTTAAATCTGGAGATATGATCTTAAAAGTAAACGGCCAGGAAACCCCCTATTGGGACGATTTAGCCAGGGCTATTCGGCAAAACAAAGGCAGGCCACTTCTTTTGCAGATACAGAGAGAAAATACAGTACTTGAACTGACGGTCAAACCCAGAATTACCAGACGTCGCAATATATTTGGTGAAGAAATCTTGGTCCCGCAAATTGGTATTACCGCGTCTGGCCAAACAACTTTTATTCCGCTCTCATGGTCAGAAGCAGCCTGGACCGGACTTGTTCAAACCTGGACTCTGATCAAACTTACTCTTGAAGGATTGATCAAATTAGTTGAACGTATCATACCTTTAGATACCATTGGCGGACCAATTATGATCGCCAAATTGGTCAGCGACCAGGCCCATCAAGGTTTAGTTAATGTTCTGGCTTTGACGGCCTTAATCAGTATCAATTTAGGCTTGCTCAACCTTTTGCCCATTCCTGTTCTGGACGGAGGTCATATTCTTTTTTACACTATTGAAATCATTATTGGCCATCCACTGGATGAAAGGCTACAAAAAATAACCACTAAAATTGGCCTGAGCTTTCTCATCGCTCTTATGTGCCTGGCAGTGGCCAATGATATCGTGCGTTTTTTTGACTTAAGCTGGTTAATAATAAAATAAAATTATGAAACTCAACTTTCGGAGTTCCGAAAGTTGAGAAATTCGAAATCCGAATATCGAAAT
>CAJXJU010000006.1 GCA_913055195.1 uncultured Desulfohalobiaceae bacterium
GATTTCGATATTCGAATTTCGAATTTCTCAACTTTCGGAACTCCGAAAGTTGAGTCAAAGAAACATTGAGGAAATAAGTGCGCTGCCTTTACCGTTTAATCATTCTCCTTTCATGTCTGTGGCATACGACTTGCGCCTTTGCCGGGGAAATCCCCTGGCAGTTAGAGGCAGACAGGATTGTTGGTAAAAAATATCCAGGAGTAGTAGAAGCCTTTGGCTCGGTACTTCTTTTTAAAGGAGATGATTATCTCCAGGCCGACTATGCCCGCTTTTATCCAGACACCCACTGGGTCTATTTGCGTGGCCATGTAAAGGTCAAATGGGAGCAAGATTATTTGCAGGCAGAAGAAGCTGAATTTGATTTAAAAAATAAAGTGGGCTGGCTCAAAAAAGGCCAGATATTTCTGGCCAGAGAACATATCTACTTTAAAGGCGAACAGCTGGAGAAAACCGGGAAAAATACTTATAAATTCAAAGAGGCCACTGTGACATCCTGCGATGGCGAACACCCGGCCTGGTCATTGAAAACCTCTGAGGGTGAACTAACCATTGATGGTTATGCAACACTCTGGCATCCACGCTTTCAGGTAAAAAACAAGACAATTCTTTATTTTCCTTATGCGATAGTACCGGTTAAAACCAAACGCCAGAGCGGTTTGTTAATTCCTCAAATAAGCCACAGTAACCGTCTGGGTTTAAACATCAACCAACCCTACTATCAGGTAATTGATGAAGAAAATGATTTCACTATTTTTGAAAATTATTACAGCCAGAAAGGAGTCATGCATGGCCTGGAATTTCGGCACACTCCGAATCTGGATACCAAGGGGCTCTGGCGGTTTGACTATTTAAAAGACAAAAAAGAAGCCAGTGAAACAGACGAAGACTCAAGATTTCAGGGCGATGGCCTGATCAGGCCGAACACAGACCGCTTCTGGCTTCGGGGCAAATTTAATGGGTATCTTTTTTCTCCTGAATGGAAAACTAAAATAGACCTTGATCTGGTTTCAGATCAAAACTACCTGCGCGAATTTGATAATGGACTTTCAGGATTTAAACGCAGCAGAAAAGAATTCCTCAAACAATTTGGCCGGGATATTGAGGATAATGATGACCTGACCCGCACCAATACTTTAAGTCTTTCCAAAACCTGGGCTGATCCTATCGCTCTTGGCCTTGACGCGCGCGTAGTTTACACACAAAACCTTGAGTATGCCAACAACAATCTGGATCCGGCCCAAAATCCTACTTTGCAGCGTTTGCCTGAACTGAATCTGGATATTTATAAAACACCCATCGCGGGGACGCCTTTTGAATTTGAAACCCGGAACCAACTGGTCTATTTCTGGCGCGAATATGGAACAAGAGGATACAGAGTTGACCTTCATCCAAAAATAAGCCTTCCCATTAAAACCGACTATCTCACCATCATCCCCGGGGCTGGCTGGCGACAGACCATCTATTTTATTGATAAATTTGAAAATGATCCTGCAGCTAGAGATACACAGCACAGACAGCAATCAAGAGGAATTTATGACCTTTCCTTGAGCGCCAATACAGAACTCTTTCGTGTCTATGATCTTGAAAATGACGTAAAGCTTGAACATCCTGGCCAATCAGAATGGACAAAAATCAAGCACACAATAACTCCAAAAATTGATTACACATATATCCCGGAAAAAGACCAGGAAGACCTGCCTGATTTTGATTCCGTAGATCGCATTCAACCTGAAGATGAACTAACTTACTCGCTGATAAATTTATTCACCCGTCGTAAAGATACCCTGGTAGCTGACGCAGAGACAAACAAAACAATTGTTGATAAAAATTATCTGGATTTCTTACGCCTTAAACTTGAACAAAGTTATGATTTTCGTGAAGCCAGGCGAAATAGAGAACTGGACAATTATTCCAGACGGCCTTTTTCTGACCTGCTTACAGACATGACTTTAAAGCCCGAACAATACTTATCCCTGACATCAAAAACCTATTATTCTTTTTACCTGAACAAAATTACTGAACATGAACACCTTGTGACACTCTCCTGGCCTCAAAAAATGTCTGTCTGGTTTGGCCTGGATTTTCAGGAAATAATAGATGAATACAAACGCAGACGTGAAAACAGAATCAAAATCTTAAATCTCGGTTCCCGAATTGACTTTATTCCTGACTGGCGCATCAAATTATTATACCGTAAAGATCTGGAAAAGGAAAAAGAGCTCAGCCGCACCATCTTTCTTACCTATCTGCACCAATGCTTTACCCTGGACTTTATCTTTGAGCGCACAGACTATGAAGAACGCTATGAAATAAGGCTCAACCTGCTTAATCTGGGAAGCATTTAAGGGAAGGAGGAAGGATGAAGGATGAAGGATGAAAGGGAAAAGAAGGAAGTCGCCAGTATGAAGGAAAAAAAGAATTTTTCTTTATCATTTAAAATTAATTTTTTTCCTCACATTTTCTTCATCAGCTTTACAAATTTCATCCTTCATCCTTCATCCTTCATCCTTTATTTCATTCATCCTTCATCCTTCATCCTTTATTTCATTCATCCTTCATACTTCATACTTTAAAAATATGTCCCCAAACAAAATCAAAATCCTGCCACCAGAGTTACAGAACCAGATTGCGGCCGGAGAGGTGGTTGAGCGTCCGGCCAGCGTGGTCAAAGAACTCATTGAAAATAGTCTGGATGCCCGGGCCACAAGGATTATCGTCAAATTAGAAGCAGGCGGGCAAAGACTGATCCAGGTTCAGGATAATGGACATGGCATAGCCGCGCAGGATTTGCCCCTGGCCTTAACCCGTCATGCAACCAGTAAACTTTTTAGCCTGAATGACTTGCAGGCCATAAAAAGTTTTGGTTTCAGGGGAGAAGCCCTGCCCAGCATAGCATCGGTCTCTCATCTGACCATCTCTTCTATCACCGGCAAACAGAAAGAAGGACATTTTGTAGAAGTTATGTTTGGCCGGATCATTGATCAGGGTCCCGCGGCTATTGCCTCCGGTACAACAGTCAGAGTGGAAAACCTTCTGGCCAATGTTCCTGCCAGATTAAAATTTCTTAAGAAGCAGACCACAGAACATAAAAAATGCACGGATATTTTTTGCCGCTTTGCCCTGGCCTATCTAAATACTGATTTTGAACTCTTTTCCGGCCCCCGTTCCCTGTTAAGATTCTTTGCTGGTCAATCACTTGCAGACAGGTTACAACAAATCTGGCCCGGGCAAATAACAGCGGGATTAAAACCTTTTGAGCTCAAAACAGATGGCCTGCACATTTTTGGGCTTGCTGGTTCTCCTGACACAGCCCAGGCAAGGGCTGAACGCATCTATTTTTATGTCAATAACAGGCCAGTCACGGACAAACTTCTCCTGTCTGCCTTAAGACAGGCCTATAAAGGCACACTTTTAAGCCGGGAATTTCCCCAGGCTGTATTGTTTATTGATCTTCCACCAGATGAAGTGGATGTAAATGTGCATCCAGCCAAGGCTGAGGTCAGATTCAAAGATGAGCAATTTATTTTCTCTCAGGTTACAAGGGCAGTTGGACAGATTTTTACAACCCGGATAGCAACAGCGCCATTATCTGAATCTCATCAGCCAACCAGCACTTCACCACTTAAAGATAACACCTACACCAGGCTCCCCATGCCTGAAATTAAATTTGATCTATCAAACAACACACCACCCCAGCCTGACCCCGAACATGAACATTCTCCACCACCTGAACTGCCAGCACAGAATTATGTTCACGAACTTACGCCCCTCAGATATGCTGCAAAATCGCCAGAACAACCTCTTTATTTAGGACAAATTGACAAAACCTATTTACTTTTAAAAATAAAAAATCAATTCATGATTCTGGACCAGCACGCTGTGCATGAACGCATCCTTTACGAACAAAACAAAAAAAGGGGCTTTAAAGGAGTTAAAAAAAATCTTGTCATCCCTTTAGAACTTATCTTACATCCTGCTGAACAAAAGGCTTTAATTTCTTACTGGCCTAAACTGGAATCCCTCGGCTTTGTGCTGGAACAGGTGACATCCCGGAGAACAATTGTTAAAGCTATTCCTCAGGATTTAAGCCCTGGCCAGGCAAAAGACTTTCTGCAAACCCTCTTAAGCAGAGAAATTGATACTCTTGATGAAATCTGGATACTTATGGCCTGCCGGGCAGCCATAAAAGCAGGACAGGAATTGACTGATGACGAGGCCCTGGGGCTGATTAATTCCTGGCTTACATGCCCCAATAAAGACTATTGCCCTCATGGTCGTCCTGTGGCTATTGTCCTGGAAGGCAGGCTGCTGGAGAAAATGTTTAAAAGGAAATGATAAGGAGGTACTATGAATATCCTGATAGTTGGCTCAGGTGGCCGGGAACATGCTCTGGCCTGGAAAATAAAACAAAGTCCTTTAGTCAAAAAATTATATATAGCTCCAGGCAATGGCGGAACTGCCCAGGAAGGAGAAAATGTGTCTATTGGCGCTGGAGATATTCCTGAACTGGTGCAGTTTGCCCGGGACAAAAAAATTGACCTTGTGGTGGCTGGGCCTGAGCTTCCCCTGGTTCTGGGGCTAAAAAATTCCCTGGACAAGGCCGGCATCCCATGCTTTGGGCCTGGTGCTTTTTGCGCTCAACTGGAAGGTAGCAAGGCCTTTGCCAAGTCACTCATGGCTGAAGCAGAGGTACCAACAGCAGATTTCAAGGTCTTTGACGATTATATCCTGGCCAGAGAATATCTTGCCGCGCAAAAAACTCCTATCGTAGTCAAGGCCAATGGCCTGGCCGCAGGCAAAGGGGTCATTGTTGCCGAAACTCTGGAAGAGGCCCAAAAAGCCCTTGAAGACATGATGGTCAAAAAAGTATTTGGCGCTGCAGGAGACAGAGTGGTCATTGAGAAAGCCTTGACCGGCGAAGAAGCTTCCTTCCTGGCCTTTTGCGATGGCCACAACATTGCCTTTCTACCTTCTTCACAGGATCACAAACGTATTGGCGAAAACGACACCGGTCCCAATACCGGCGGCATGGGCGCTTATAGCCCGGCCCCGATTTTGCCTGAAGATAAATTTGAGGAAACAGCAAATCTTGTAATTAGACCAATAATTCAACATCTGGAAGAAATGGATCACCCATTTAAAGGCGTCCTCTATGCAGGTCTGATGATCACTGATTCAGGGCCAAAGGTCCTGGAATATAATGTCCGTTTTGGTGATCCTGAATGTCAGCCTTTACTTATGCGTCTTGAAACTGATCTGGTGGAGGTCATGCTGGCCTGTGTGGAAGGAACTCTAAACAAAATCCCATTGAAAATTAATCCCAAACATAGCATGTGTGTTGTCCTGGCAGCCAAAGGCTATCCAGGCCAATATGCCAGAGGACATGAAATATCAGGCATAAAAGAAGCAGACAACCTGCCAGGCGTAAAAGTTTTTCATGCTGGCACGACCATCAAAGACGGAACAATAGTCACCAATGGTGGGAGGGTACTTGGAGTTACAGCCCTCGGCAATAATCTAAAGCAAGCAAAAGAAAATGCCTATGCAGCAGTAAGCAAAATAAACTTTAAAGATATGTATTTCAGGCGGGATATTGGAGATAAGGGACTGAAAAAAGGAAGTTAATTCGCCTGTCCCCGCACGGAAAAATTTACTTCTTGCAGGCGACTCTTATTTCATAAATCCAAAAAGCCATAATGGAATTTTGTTTTCAGATAGCACTATATCCATATCAACAACAAGAAAGGAATCAGATACGTCTTTAATTTGTTTGATATCTTTATTTTTTCCACCTATTTCAAATATATACTGATTTACTTGAAAATCACCAATATCTGAATAAAAGATATTATCAAAACAACTGACAAAAAAAGTTTCTCGTACTGTACCTATATTTACTTCAATATTAAACTCGCTAGAAAAAGTATATAAGATATTTGAATTATGAAAAAAAAGCTTTTGAGGCTTTCTGGAAATTTTTTTTGTATATTTTTTCAATGATCTAAATATCTTTGTTTGGTTTAATATATCAAGATATATATATAGAGTCGGCTGTGTAATTTTTAGCTCTCTTGCAAGTTTTGAAATATTTACTTTATATGGTACTCTTGCTTCTATTAAGCTAAAAATAAGTTTTTTAAAAACAATAAGATTTTCAAATTTTATTTTTTTTAATCCTGGTATATCTTCATAGATAATCTTTTCCAGCGCATTAAATAATTTTTCTCTATAGGTTTCAATATTTTCAACAAAAAAAGGATAGGCCCCTATTTTGAGATATTCTTGAAATTCACTATAAATAAAAGGATATTGCATAAGAAGATCATTGCTAATATCAATAGAATTCTTTACTATCTCTTTTAATGTGTAGTTCGGCAGATTAATATCGTGTTTTAGCTCCAAAAACTCCCTGAAGGTCAATTCATTCATCTGGATGATGTATGCTCGTCTGCTTAAATCATACTGCTCATAAAGAATATTGAGCATGGAAGAACCGCTAAAACGTATAAATAAGTCAGGGAATGAATCATATAAATTTTTTATTTCCTGTGTCCAATTGGGATATTTATGGATTTCGTCAATAATCAGCATTCTGCCATTTAAGGCGTAAAATTGTTCTGCGATTCCATAAATTGAAGTATTGGCCATGATTATGTCATCCGCAATAAGATAAAGGGATTGGCCAGATTGAAAATGTTGTTTTAAATATTGCAGAAGAAGCGTTGTTTTGCCTACGCCTCTTGCGCCAAGCAAACCAACCAACCTGTCCCTGGCAGCTATTTTTTTCATATATTGTTTACGGATAAACTTTAAAGGAACAGAATTTAAAAGTCTTAACTGCTTTTTTTTGAAATATTCCAGGATCATGGTCTCCGTTTACCTGCTCGCAAATTAAATTTTCTTTTTCTTGATAAAAATCATAAGTCAACTTTTGAAAAAATAGCCATTTTTTTATATTTTGTAAAGTACATTTTTACAATTAGATAAGAACCAGCAAGTCTATTTTAATTAAAAAAAGGGGACATGCAAATAATGATTATTCTCAAACCATTATTTTTTTATCCTTGCTTTTTGAAAGGTTATCTTTTAAAAAGCAAGGATGATTTCGAGAACACTTCAAAAAGATGTAATAAGATATCTCTCTTTGTTTCCTGTTGTGGCCATTTTAGGTGCCAGACAGGTAGGCAAAACCACTCTGGCCAGATATGTGCAAAAAAATTTTTTCCAGCAAGCCAGATATTTTGACCTGGAACTGCCTTCAGACCTGCACAAACTGGAAGAGCCAGAGATCTTTCTGGCCCAATTTTCTGATCATCTGATAATTCTGGATGAAATACAGAGAAAACCGGAATTATTTCCACTCTTACGGGCATTAGTAGATAAGGACAGAAGACCTGGCAGATTTTTAATCCTTGGTTCAGCCTCACCGGATCTAATCAAACAATCTTCTGAAACGCTTGCCGGCAGAATAGCCTATCTGGAGCTTAAGCCTTTTTCCCTTCAGGAAGTAAATCCTGAAAACTGGCAGAATTTATGGCTCAGAGGAGGCTTTCCAGAAAGTTATCTGGCTGTATCTGATGAGACAAGCCTAAGCTGGCGGGAGTTTTTTATTCAAACCTATCTGGAAAGGGACATCCCCCAATTGGGCTTTAAAGTTTCAGCAGTACAATTAAGACGTTTTATAACCATGCTGGCGCACAATCATTGTCAGTTGTGGAATGCATCGCAGATGGCAAACAGTCTGGGAGTCAGTCCGCCTACAGCCAGGTACTATCTGGATATGCTTGAAGATACTTATCTGGTCAGACAACTGAAGCCATTTTACATTAATATCGGTAAGAGACTGATTAAGTCTCCCAAAATTATGATAAGAGACGCAGGCATTATTAACTACCTGTTAAATATTACTTCCTTTGAAGATTTGCATTCTCATCCTCTGCTGGGTAATATCTGGGAAGGTTTTGTTATCGAAGAGATATTAAAGCATCTGCCGTCAACTTATGCTCCGTATTTTTACAGAACAAGGGCCGGGGCGGAAATTGATTTGATTTTAACCAGGGCGGAAAAGGTTGTTGCTGCTATTGAGATAAAATATTCCCTTAGACCTAAGTTACAAAAAGGATTCTGGAACGCGGTTAAAGATTTACAGCCTGAAATAAAAATAGTAGTTTATCCTGGCGAGGAAAGCTATCCGGCAAAAGACAATATTCTGATGCTCGCAATATCGGATTTGAGTAACTGGATACAAGAGTTTAGTAGGCACAAAGGGGTTGGTTTATAACGAAACGAAATCTGACATATAATTATCAGTGCTGTAACTAAAAACTGTGTACCATTAAATCTGAGTGAACTTAATTCAACAGACACGTCAATAAAAAAACAAGCCGAGATCAGGGAGCGTGCATTGCTTTATGTATCTGCTACAAGGGCCAAAAAAGGCGTCCTGGTTACCAGTTTTGGCGAACCAAGTGAATTTTTAAAAGAAGTTTACGGAATTTAAAGTTCAATTCTGGATCGGGTGCATCCGCCAGTAGCGGAAAACCACCAATTTAGGGACAGGCGCCGAGCACCTTTGCCTGCAAAAAGGGACTTTTTGCAGGCGACACTTTCAGGTGCCTGGCTGCTGGAGACACACGGATTCAGGTTCTGTATTTTAAGCTTTCTTTAACAAAATAATCAATTAAACTCTTTCCGCCTCCAGTAGATAAAATATCCTGGACAGGGTTATCAATATGTTTGGGTTCTGAATGGTTATCAGTTGTGCTCTTTGGGGTTGCAGAAAAAGAATAGGAAAAATTCTCCGCTATCATTTGACAACATGACATCGTTAGACCGAAATCATCAGTATCATTTACTATAATAATCAGATTGATTGGCTCATTGTCAGTATATTCAATCTTTTTTACAAACCAGTCCCAGAAATCCCTATCCCATACAAATTCTTCCTCTCCATCTTTTTGAAAATATTTTTTCTCCCTATCATCATAAACTTTTACTTTCCAGTCTTTAAGATAAAAAGTAAAAGCTTTGTCCGCTGATCTCAATTCCTGTGGGATACAGATAGTCTTATCACTTATAACAACAATACTTACTGGCTCATTTTGATCATATTCAATCTTTTTTACAAACCAGTCCCAGAAATTTTCATCCCATGCAAACGCCTCCTCTCCTTCTTTTTTTAAAAACTGCGTTTCTCCCTCGTCATAAACCCTGACCATATTGTTTTGTATGAGAATAAGAAACTTATCCATCTTGCTTTAACCCTATTATTTTTTCGGTTATTTCTTCTTCTGTCATTTCAGGCTCTAATTCTTTATAAGCTGTAACCATTGCATTATCAAATTTTCTGGCCTTTGAAAACTCCAGTTCCTTTTTCAAATATTTGTTAAAATCTTCAGGCTCAAGGCCAGAAGCTTTGAATTTTGTCAAAAAGGTGTCAATTTCCAGTGCAGTAAGACCTGCCTTGACTGCTGTTTCCCAGAAATCATAAGGAATGTCCAGAGACTTTTTTTCAGAAATAGCTTTAGATAACACCGTGCATCCAACTGCTTTTCTTGCAAGCCGCTCTTCTGGAGGCAGACTTTCCAGTTCCGCCTGTGTATGGCCTTCGATATCCTTCTTTAAATAGTCTATGTATCCATTAATGCTATCAAAATCCTCTGGTTTTTTGTCTGCACGCATGGCTCTGTCCCCAATATCTTCTGCATGCTGGTCAGGCTCAATTATTCCCGCTGCCTTTGCCACACCATCAATTATTGTTACTGCTTTCTCCAGAATCTCAACTCCCACACTCAAAAATTTCTTTGCCCCTTCCACAACCACTTCACCCACCTTGCTAATTACACTGCCAACAACACTTACTGCTTTGGAGACAAATGATCCTAAAGCTGCCAACCATCCCATTTTTTACCTCCTTGTTTCAAGATTCGCCTGCAAAAAGGGACTTTTTGCAGACAATGTTGAATGTTGAATGCTTCACCCTGTTGAATGCTGTCAGGGACAGCCCCGCAAAGCGGGATTCAACAGGGTAAATGTTGAATTATTATAATATGTTATAAGTTAACATTTTTATTAAAAGGTCAACTTTTTAAGTTTTTGCAGTTACCTCTTTCAAAGTTTAAGCTGTGAGTTTTTACACTCTTCAGTTTAACATTACTTAATGCCCGTCTGATTGCATTTATATCCTCTTCCTGATCTATCATGGCAAAGATTTCATCTACAAATTCACTGTTATGAGAAAATTTATAAATTATATATTCCTTTGCATTTTTTATATATTTCTTTGCATTTTTTAAATGAGAAACTAACTCGTAAAATTCTTCCTGGTCAAAATTTTCTTTATCACTGTTTAATTCTATCATTTCCCTCCATAAAGAAAACAATTTCAAAACATCTTCAACATTATCATCAGTTATACAATATTCCTCCTTGTAAAAATCCAGCCACTTTTGTCTGATTTGATTTTCATCAATATCTTCATTGTCAAAATCCTGAAAAGGAATAATTTGAATTTGCACAGGATTGTAAAAACTTTGATTAAACACTATTGCCCTGCCCACATCCAGTTTTGCCAGAAATTCTTTTTGTTCCTGGCTCAAAGCCATTGTATTGCCTATAACCTCCTTATCATCACTGGCAAATATCCTGTGCACTATTTTTGTATTGGTATTTTTTAAAATTTCTGGCGTCAATTTGTTTGGAATTTGATCAACAATAATCAGTCCCTCTCCATATTTTCTTACTTCAGCTAACATATCTGTAAATGTTTCAACGCCCATTTTTTTATTCAGACTATCACCATATTCATATCTGGACAAAAGCCTGTGTGCTTCTTCTATTAAAGTTATATGCTGAAATTGCCTGTCCTTTTTGTACTCTATTTTTAAAGCTTCATTCAGGTTTATTAAAATTAACGCCATTACAAATGATTTTTCAGCAGAATTTTTAATTTCTTCCAGTTCAAAAACCACCTTTTTATGTAACAATTTTGTAAAATCAAAACTCCTGGGTGTATTTAACATAAATCCTTTACTGCCAATTATAAGTGATTGCAGCCTTGCCCTGATTGAACCTAAATAATCTTTCTTCAATCTTTCGTCAAAACCCTGTTTTTCCACATTTTTCTCAATTTCCCTGATAACATCATCAAATGTAGGAAATGAGTTTACTCCCCTGGCAAAGGGATCATCAAATCGCCTATTGGTTGATGTTCCAATATCCCATCCATACTTTTCATAAGCAGCATAAATTCCAGCTTCAATAATCTGAGGAATGGCAGCTTCCATGTCAAAGGAGCTTTCAATTGCTGCCTTTATCATATCAACCCTTGATGAAATATTCTCTCCTTGAAAAAATTCAAAGGGATTAAGCCTGAAAGGAGCAATTGTTTCCTTTCCCAGGGTAAAAACCAGAATATCATCGTAGTTCATTAAACTTCTATACTCTGTTTTGGCAGGCTCTATCACAAAAAATGGCAACCCACTTTCATATAAAATTTTGCAGCACGTTGTTGTCTTGCCACTTCCAGTAACACCAGTTACAAAAATATGTTTATTCAAATCCTTTTTTGGCAACTTCACTTCCAGATCATATTCATTGCCATTATTAATAATTTTGCCCAGGCTGATTCCATCTTCCTGCATTTCAACATTTAAACCAAAATCAACCTCTTCTTTCAATCGCAAACCCATGACCTCTTTTCTGGGAAATGAGGCTATAAGGCTCAACTCTTTTGCAGAATACCAGTTTATGTTATCTTTTCTGGAAAAAAGAATCATTTTTTGCCTTAAACTGTCATCAACCGTTGTATTGTCAATTTGTGGATGCTGAAAATTATAAATCCATTGTTTAAATGTGTTATCTTTTATAATCTCATATTTCAATGGTACTCTATTTTCCCTGACACAGCCAAACAATGATGAAAAACTATTGGCCAGCTTTAAAATTTTGCCTTTAGTATTGGCAAACAAATAAATTCCACTCAAAAAACCCCCTTTTCCCCTGGCATAATTAAGCCGCTTTAACAAAATTTCATCAATATATTTGAGCCATTCTTCATATTCTTTCTTTTCAAATTCCATATTTGTATTAATCTGCTCTGTCTCTGTAGAGGTGTTCGTTTCTGATTTTGAATTGTTTGTTGTATCTGAATGTGAATCAGCATGTGAAGCAGTTGTTGAAGTAGCAGTTGTATCTGTACTACCATTTATTGTAGTTGTAGAGCCAGATTTGTTTGTAGATTTTGTACTTCTTGAGTCGGTAGTAGATATACCTTCTGTTATGTTTTTATTGGTAGTATCAGATTTACTATGACTATCAGTTTCAGTAGTGGTTGTTGTTGTTGAATCATTTTCTATCTTACTTGTCGTTTTTGTAAAACTTTGAGATGATGAATTTACTTTAGTTTGAGTAATGGTTTTTCTTACTAACGGTGATATTTTATCGTATATATTATACAATTCCTTTTCAATCGTTTCAATTTCCTGTAATGAAAGAGGATTGGCAATAATCAAAAGCCCAAAGCAATCACCACACATTACATCAATTAATCTGTCAAGCCCCTGAAAATGCTCTGCCTCTTCGTTAATATCAGGAACACCTTCAATGGATGCTACATACTTAAATGATGTCAGGGTATTTTTTAATTCTTCCCTTTGCTTTTTACCAACCCTTTCAATTTTACTTCCCCTGAAATTGCCTTCAATATTGGATTTTAAAATTTGATCAGATATATCGTCAATATCAATATCCAGCTCATTGATTTCGTAATTTCTGGCAATGCCCAGATAAAAATGCGTGCCCTTTTCATTCCCTAAAATTAAATACACAACATTAATTCCATCAATCCTCAAACTCCCCAGGACATTTTCAAAGGCTTCTCTTCTTGGCGCATCTTCTTCAAAAGTAATTTCTTTGATCAAATAAAAATCAAAATCTCTCAATCCAATAGGATGAGAAAAATTTCTTAACCTTATTTTACTTTTATCTCGCTTTAAAATATCAATTAAACTCATTTCCTCCTCCTGTTAATGTTGAATGTTGAATTATTATAGTATGTTATAAGCTGAC
>CAJXJU010000007.1 GCA_913055195.1 uncultured Desulfohalobiaceae bacterium
ATTTTCTCAATCCTATTTTATAATTTACTGAAAAAATTAAACATTTTTTTAACTCCGAAAGTTGAGTAAAGAGGAAGTCAAGAAGAAAAATGCGCCTGCAAAAAGCTCCTTTTTTGCAGGCGCATTTTTCAGGATTTAACTGCTTTTTAACATTTCTATCCATTCTCTAAAATGTTTACATTTCTCAAGCATTATTTCCAGGCCTGTTTCTTCAGCAATGCTTATTCCATCAACAACTTTTGAGTATCCAGGAACTATTTTTTTAATACGTTTAGAAGGTGCTGTTTCAGCACCATCATCAATTTCTTCTGGATTAGAAAATCTATTTAATATTTCATAGAACTCATTTTTTTTGTCAGGAAAAGTTATTTCAAAACCTCTTATATCTGAGAATAAAAGTGCCTCAAATTCGTGAATTTGAATGTAAGGTATAAATTTATAACTGCCAATATCTTCTTTCCATCTTGTTTCAAGATATTTAACTTTAGTGTAAACATCTCTGCCAGGTAATGTTTTTGTTCCTGGAAAATCGTCAGGCAGTCTGTAATAATCTACCATTGTTGTTACTCGATGACAATCTCCATTCCTGATAACCCTTTCAATATCACGTTTTATTTTGCCATAACTTGTTAATCCCCCTTTATATTTTTTGTGAGGAGTTCGGCTGGTAGCAATCAAAATTGGTTTAAGATATATATTCAAGGGCAAAAAATATTCACTGAGAATATTTTTTACAAAATGTTCTTCTGTGTCGCCTTCTACGATAATATAAATTGTTCGGCTCACTTTTTATGGCCTTCCTCCAAGAATATTTTTTTCCCATAGCTCTCCCAGGGAATAGTCCTCCAGCCAGTGTTCCAGGTCTTTTTGATCCACTCTTTTGAACACAGATTGTTTATCCTCAACATCCACCACAATAATATCTTCTGGCTCAAAATGGCTTATCAAGGTGGTTGATTGAGTGGACATTATAATTTGCGTTTTCTGAGATACTTTTTTTACAAGTTCAGAAAAGAGTGTAATAGCTGCCGGGTGAAGCCCAAGCTCAGGTTCATCAATGAGAATGGTTGATGGTAAAAGATGTTCAGGCTGTAAGAGAAGTGTCAGCAGGCAAAGCATTCTTAAAGTGCCATCTGATAGGTGAGAAGCGTTAAAGTATTCATCAGACTCTTTGTGTTTCCATTCCAATTTTATGAGTGCAGGGTTTAATCTGTCAGGCTCCAGGACAAATCTATCAAAAAATGGTGCGACTCTTCTTAAATTTCTCTCTATTTGTTTAAAATTACTTTCATGTCTCTTTTGAAGGAAAAAAAGAAAAGCCGGTAAATTGGCAGCATTATATCTGAAAAATTTATTATCGTCTATTTTTGATGCCCTTTTCATTGGCGATTCATTACTTGTATCATGAAAATGATATACTCTCCATGTTTTCAATGAGTTAAAAACATAATATGATTTACTTCTACGATGGCCATGAGGACTTTTCTTTTTAGATTCTTCCTCAAGTTTACTTTCTTTTTGGTTCATATTGATAATATCTTGAGACCAGGTTCCAAAATCCGTATAGAATGAAACCATTTCATGTACAAAAAATAGATTATCCTCTTTGTCTGGAGAAAGTCTAAAATGATATTTATTGCGATCAAATCGCAATTCACCACAAATATATTGAGAATTTTTTCTTCCAAAATATAAAAGACTATTTGCTCCTCCTTCCATCATTACATATTTTTGAAATTCATTTTCAACAAATGAATTAAGCATTTTAAAAAAAGATATAAAATTAGATTTCCCGACACCGTTTGCACCAATCAGTATATTAATATTTTTCAATTTTAAATCTACTTTTTTTATGGATTTAAAATTTTCTATAACAATTTGATCTACTTTTCTTTTTTCCATTTTAATTCCTGACTTAACTGATTTAACTGAGTCGCCTGCAAAAAGTCGAAACTCGCAAATTACAGATGGCGGGGACCACAACGCTCGCTATCGCTGTTCGCCTGTCCCCGCACGGAAAAATTTACTTTTTGCAGGCGACTCCTTTCTATCGAAAAATAATTCTTATATATTACTAACTCAAGGGGCAGGAAAAGATGAGAAATAATAACAGTATAAGGCTGAAAAAATTTTCTTTTCCAGTCCCTGTTAAGCAGAGGTGTTTGTTAGCTATACGCATAATAGTCATTTTCAATATCGTATTCTTGTTCTGTCATATATGCCAGGTATATCCTGAAACAGGATATTATTATAATGTATCAGATGCCAGACAGATTGTTGCAAAATGGCCATTGCAGTCCAGGCAAGCTATTACCATCAGAGGCACATTGATTTTCTTTCGTCCTCCAGTGGCAACAATTAAAACAGAAAAAAATCAGTTTTATTTGAGGGTAGGACCATGGTGGTTCTGGCAGGAATCAGGTTATATTCTGAAACCTGGAGAGAATATAGAAGTACAGGGTTATTTCTGGAATAATTATATTGTACCGGTTGTAATAAGAACAGCAACGCAGGTGATTATTTTGCGTGATCAATATGGATTTCCTGTCTGGCGAGGGCGTATGGGCAGAGGTAGATGCTGGCGAAGATTTTGGCCCGGCAGCGGGCCAGGCAATCAGCCTGTCCCCGGTCAGGGACATATTCAACATCATGGCAGATAAAAGATTGGCCTGCAAAAGGTGATATTTGAGTTTTTAGTGTTAAATCCAAAAAAGGAGAGTATATGAAAGACGCATCAGGAGAATGTATAATTACTTTACATAATGTTACCAAAGTGTATAAAACCGGTGAAGTAGAGCAAACAGCTTTGAAAAATATTTCTCTTTCCATATCCAGAGGAGAGATTGTGGCCTTTGCAGGGCCGTCTGGCAGCGGCAAGACCACGCTTTTAAATATTATCGGCGCAATGGACAGGCCAACAACAGGCGAGGTCTTTGTGGATGGGATTAAGTTGAATGATTTGAACAGGAAACAGGCTGCTCATTTCAGAGGAGAACACCTGGGTTTTATTTTTCAGTCCTTTAATTTGTTGCCTGTTTTGACTGTTTTTGAAAACGTTGAGTATCCCCTGGTGATGATTAAAAATGTGCCGGCAAGAAAAAGGAAAGAGGCGGTTTTAAGCCTGCTTGCGGCTGTACAGATGGAAGGCCATAAAGATAAATTTCCTGATCAACTTTCTGGCGGTCAAAAACAGCGTGTGGCAGTAGCCAGGGCACTGGTAACGCACCCCGGAGTAGTGCTCGCTGATGAGCCAACAGCCAATCTGGACGGCAAATCAGCTCGTATGGTGCTTTCTTTGATGATCAAAATGCGCGTTGAACTGGGAGCGACTTTTGTCTTTTCCACGCATGATCCGCGTATTTTAGAGGAAGTCGATAGAGTATATACTCTGGAAGATGGACAATTAAAAATTCAATAAAGGGGGTGATAAGATGGCAGCAATTGATGCAACCAACATGCAATCAATGGCACAGGTGCAAAATCGCTATCAATACCGCAGAATGGATGGGAGCGGACAGGGCATGGGCAATAACCCTCTTAACTCAGTGATGCAGAATTTGCCTTCAGATGCACGCTCTGCAATAAGAGATCAAATAGCATCTCTCACTCCTGAGCAAAGAACAGCATTCAAGGATAATCTTGCCCAGCTTGACCTTTCTTCGCTAAATCAAGATCAGCTCGCTTCCACAGTGCAGGATATGCTAAATCAGTTTACTACCAATAATACCAGCGATACTACTTCTATTGCTGATTTGACAAACACAAACAGTACGTTTTCTTTGATGGTCTAATTTTATATGGCCCTGGCTACTGCCATATTCTGTTTTAACATTCGCCTGCAAAAACTCCCTTTTTGCAGGCGACTCGTAGATGGAGTGCACAATGTATAAGATATTTAAAATCGCGATCCGCAATTTGCAGCGTTATACACGCCGTACAGCCCTGACAGCGCTTTTAATTGTTGTTGGCCTGGTCATGGTTGTTTTGTTTTCTGGCCTGGCTGGTTCATTTAAAAATATGATGATTGGACTTATTACTGACTCCAATCTGGGCCATCTACAAATCCATAAAAAAGGATATGTATCATCTATTGATACGCTGCCTCTTTATTTAAACTTATCGCCTAAAATGTACAGCCGCGCAATAAAAATTCTAGAGCAAAACAAGGAAATTGCCTCTTTTGCTCCCCGCATTAAACTTGGCTGCATGATAAGCAATTTTGCAGAAACGACAAATGTTAAGATTACAGCCATTGATCCTGAAAAGGAATTACAGGTATGCCCGGCCATTGTTGATAGGCTGGTGACAGATAAAAAAGGACAATTTTTGCGGTCTGGAGAAATTATTTTACCTGAAAAGATTGCTAAGGGTATGCACATTAAAAGAGGCGATACAGTAGTGCTTGTGGCTACCAATAAAGATGGCTCTGTCAATGGTATGCAATTTGTAGTCTCAGGCATTATTCAGTCAATTATAGGACCACAGGGTAAAGACGGTTACATTACTATTCAGGATGCCCGGAAATTATTGCGCATTAAAAAGACAGAAGTGAGTGAAATAGTTGTTCGTATTAAAAACTTTTCTCGCCTTAAAAAAGTCGTTAAACAATTAAAGATGGAGTTCGCCAGATTTAAAAACAAAAAAGGCAAACCTGTCTTTGAAGTTCACGCATGGAGTGATCTGTCTCCTTTTACCAATATTGCTGGCATGATAGATTTGATGACCATTACAGTCAAAATTATCATGATCGCCATAGTTCTCATAAGCGTTCTTAATGTGATGCTGATGTCTGTTTATGAGAGGGTGCGGGAAATAGGCACTTTATCTGCTATGGGTACATCACCGGCCAAAATCCTGCTTCTTTTTGTCAGCGAAGGTCTGGCCCTTGGTTTGTTGGGTGCTATTATTGGCAATATTTTAGGACTTGGTCTTTTGTGGTTTTTACGCGTCAAAGAGCTTACCTTTTCCTTTGGCATGATGAAGAATCTGGTTTTAAAGCCAGAATTTAACTGGTCAGAATTGTTGGTGCTCAATCTGATTGTTCTTTTAATCTCTGTACTGGCCTCTTTTCAGCCGGCCTGGAAGGCAAGCCGTATGGAGCCTGCTGAAGCCCTGAGGCAGGTGTAATAAAAGGATGAAGGATGAAGGATGAAGGATGAAGTAGGAAGGATGAAGGATGAAGGATGAAAGGTGACGTCTGTAAAAGTTTTTTTGCAGGCGCATCTTATAAGGAGATGTTATGTTTATAAGCAAAAAAAATATTTGTTTATTTTTCTGGGTGATTGGTTTTGTTATAACTTCTGTTTCTGTCAGTGTGCCTTATGTGTATGCTGGTCAGGGCGATGTGATTTTGCAGCAGGTGGATAAAAATCTTTTCCCTGATAGTTATGAGTTGTATCGCAAACTCATCAATATTGAACCTGACGGCAGCAAGCGGGAGTTTATTTTTTATACTGTGCGCAAGGGCAGAGCTAAAATAGCCTCATTGTTTCTTGCTCCAGCCTCGGAAAAGGGCAGAGCAACACTCAGGCTTGGCGATAATATGTGGCTTTATATTCCCAATGTGGGACGGCCCATCAGAATTACCAGTTTGCAATCAGTAACAGGCGGCATTTTTAATAATGCAGATATTATGCGCCTTGATTTTAGCGTGGAATATAATTGTGCCAGGATGGAAGAAAAGAATAGGAAGTATATTCTGGATTTAAAGGCTAAAACCGATAGTGTTGCCTATGACAGGCTGCTCATGGTTGTGGATAAAAAAACCATTTTGCCAGAGGAAATAAAATGTTTTGCCGCCTCAGGTATGCTTATTAAAACTCTACACTTTAAAAACATAAAAGAGTTTGGCCCTGGCATTGTGCGGCCAGCTATCATAGAGACTGATAGTCCCTTACATAAGGGCTATAAATCCATTATGATCTTTGCGCGTCTGAAAAAAAGAAACTTTCCAGATGAAGTTTTTACTTTTAGCTTTATGTCCCGTTTAAATAGTTTGCGCAAATAAAGATGCGTCTGTTTATTGTTTTATTGAATCTTGTTTTTGTATGCGCTTTTGTCAGCCCTGCCAGCAGCGCGTCAAAGACAGAGGCAGATATAGAATCTGCCCCTACAGGAGATTATGATTTTGACCTGGATGCAGAACTGGATGGGTTAAGCGCAGATAATGCTGATTCTGAGCAGGGTTTAAAACATTTGACCTTTAATGCTGAAGCCGCCCTTTCTGAGAACATCGTTTTGTTGCGCCAGAGCTCTCGTCTTTTTAAGCAGCGTTATTATGATAATCCTGACCAGGAATTTGCAACAGAGTTTGATGCCAATTTAAAGCTCATGGCGGAATATAAAAAAGAAGTTCTCACGTCTTATGCGCGGCTTGATTTTGAGGGCACAAAAAAGGCCAATGAGTGGTCTTCTGACGGAACAGTTGATGAGGCCTATGTTTTGCTTCAGCCGGATTATACATGGAGTATTGGTGCGGGTAAAAAAGTTTTGCGCTGGGGCAGGGGATATTTTGCCAACCCTGTTGCTTTTTTCAGCCGGCCCAAGAATGTAAATGACCCTGAGGCCATGGAGGAAGGATATGTTCTGCTTTATGGCGATTATATTAAAAGTTATACAGAAGGGCCTTTGCAGACCGTGACCTTAACTCCGGTTATTTTGCCGGTTACAGAAAAGTTTAATCAGGATTTTTTAACCTCCAGATCATTGAATTATGGCGCAAAGCTCTATCTTCTGCTTTATGATACTGATATAGATTTGATGTTTATTGCGGATAAAGAGGGTAAGCCCGCTTATGGAGCTGATTTTGCGTATAATCTGACATCGAATCTGGAGATTCACGGTGAAATCGCCAGAACATTCGATTTAAAACCATATTTTAATGATGATAATACTTTCAACTATGATGAGCAATATGCCTTTTCCTATCTTCTGGGCCTGCGCTATTTAAATACACATGATACTACTTTTATTCTTGAATATTATCACAACGGTCATGGATATGAAAATGAGGATATGGAGGATTATTATGAATTTATAGATAGTGCGTATGAAGATTATCAGAATTCTGGTACAGATTTGAAGTTAAAGAAAAGTACGTTTCTGGGAAAAGAATATTTTAATCAGTCCCTTGTGATGCAGGATTATGCGTATGTTAAAATCACACAAAAAGAGCCTTTTGATATTTTATATTTTAATCCATCTTTTATTGTCCTTGCCAATTTAGATGATTATAGTACCAATATTGGCCTGGAATTCCTCTATACGCCTGTTGCCAATCTGGATTTAAAGGTGAAATTTTCTGTTAATCAGGGGGATAAAAAGACAGAGTTTGGAGAAAAGGCAGGTTCTGGCAGTTTATATGTTGAGGCCAAATATTATTTTTAGGAGTCGCCTGCAAAAAGTTCCTTTTTGCAGGCGTATCAGGACTTCACCACCCGGAAAACTGCCCTGGCTTTTTGCCGGGGCAGGCACATTAATTGTTTTTATTGCCACGTTGTTGCACTTATGGTCTGTTTATGCTCAACTCAAAGAGCATGTTTATCTTGATGGTTCTCAGGCCCTTTCTTTTGTTGAGTTGCGTTTTCTGGCTTATGAAGAAACTTTGTCCCTTCTGAAAAACCCTCCGCCATATCTTCAGAATCCTGCCTGGCTTGTGGATGAATTTCAATCCCAGCCCTTTCTTTATGGTGTTTTAATCTGGTATGATAATGAAATTCTTTTGAATTCCTTTCCTCATGCCCTGGTGCCAGACAAAAAGATTGTTGAGCTGGCCAGCAAAGGAGCTGAAGACAGGGAAATTTTTTATTTAAGTGACGTGATAAAAAGAAAAAATGGTCAACCAGTAAATGTACTGGTTGCAATTGACACATCATTCCGGGCCAGGCTCTGGCAGGAAACTGTGGTTCATGGAGCTGTGATTTTACTGGGGGGCCTGGCTTTTATGGGGTTTCTGGGCTTTATCATGTCCAGGCTGATAAGGCGTGAGCACAGGATATTGCGCAGGCTGGCGGATACAGAAAAGCTTGCTGCTGCAGGCAGGCTCTCTGCCATGCTGGCCCATGAAATACGCAATCCTTTAAATACGTTAAGTATGGGATTGCAATACCTAAAGGAATTTAACCAGGCTAAGCCTGAACTTGTGGGGAAGCTGCAAAAGGAAGTTCAAAAGCTGGACGAGCTGATTTATGAGCTTCTTGAAGTGGCTAAAGGGATAGAGGTCAGGCCCATGCAGGTACAGGCCTCTCAGGTGCTTCTGGAAATTGAAAATGAATTTTCATCTCTGGTTGAGGCCAGAAAAATTGATTTTGAGGTGGTTCTGGAAAAGGATTTTTCCTTTCAGGCAGATCTTCGCTGGCTTATGCGGGGCCTCTCCAATCTGGTGCGCAATGCTCTGGAAGCAGTGGAAGATAAGGGGCAGGTAAAAATCAGGGCCTGGCAGAGCAAGGACAAAGCAGTTTTTGAGGTAATAGACAATGGCCCGGGTTTGACTGAAGAACAAATTGCCAACATCAAGCGACCCTTTTATACTACCAAAAAGCAGGGTTTTGGCATTGGCCTTTATCTGGCAGATATGGTGGCAAAAGCACACAAAGGGGAACTTGTGATTGAAAGCAAACCTGGCAGGGGAAGCAGAATGAGGTTGAGGTTGGGGCTAAAGGCGAAAGGCGAAAGGCAAAATGAAACAGACTATTTTAATCATTGAAGACGATTCCTCGCAAAGGGAGATACTGGCTGATTATCTTGGTCAGCATGGGTTTTCTGTTTTATCCGCGATGACCGGAGCACAGGGAATCAAACAGGCGCAGGAAAAAGGGCCGGATTTGATTTTGCTTGATTATAAACTGCCTGATGCAGATGGCCTGGAAGTTCTCACCGAGTTAAAAGAGAGTCTGCCTTTGACCCCTGTCATTATAATTACTGCCTTTGGTTCAATAGATATGGCAGTGGCTGCTATGCGCGCAGGCGCTTTTTACTATTTGACCAAGCCCGTGCACCTGGAAGAATTGTTGTTGCTTATTGAACGCGCGCTAAAAGAGGGCAGGCTGGAGCAGGAAGTTGCCACTTTGCGCCGTCAGGTAATGGGCTGGTCTGACAGTGAAATTAAGGATCTTATTGCCAGAAGTCCGGCCATGAAGGAATTGCTGAGCCTGGCCAGAAAAGTGGCTGAGACAGAAGCCACAGTGCTTTTGACAGGGGAGTCAGGCACAGGCAAAGAGGTGGTGGCGGAACTCATTCACAGGTTATCGCCCAGACAGGATAAACCTCTGGTGCGCATAAATTGCGCGGCCATTCCAGGCGGTCTTTTAGAAAGTGAGCTTTTTGGCCATGAAAAGGGCGCTTTTACAGGCGCTACCAGAAGCAAACAGGGTTTATTTGAAGTTGCTCACAGGGGAACAATTTTTCTGGATGAAATAGGTGATTTGCCTTTAGAATTGCAGGCCAAATTGTTGCGGGTTTTGCAAAATGGAACCTTTGCACGGGTGGGCAGTGTCAGGGAAATAAAAGTGGATGTGCGGGTCATTGCGGCTACCAATCGCAATCTGGAAGAAATGGTTAAACAGGAAAAGTTTAGAGAAGATTTGTACTGGCGGCTCAATGTCTTTGCCTTAAACATCCCTGCTCTTCGGCAGAGACGAGAGGATATTGAACCGCTGGCAGAATATTTTTGCGACAGGTTTGCTCGCAAATATGGCAAAAATGTAAAGGGATTTACGCGTAAGGCCCTGGAAATTTTATTGACCTATGATTTCCCCGGCAATGTGCGTGAACTGGAAAATATTGTGGAAAGGGCAGTGATTTTGACTGAAAACGAATTGATTACGCCAGAGGATTTACCACCCTATTTGCAAAAAAACAAAGGCCATGCCTCTGCACAGGATTTGTTTGAATTGCCTTTAGTTGAAGCCGTGGAAAGGCTGGAAAAGATGCGTATTTTTGACGCCATGCAAAAGGCAGGGGGGATCAAGACAAAGGCGGCTGAATTGCTGGGCATTTCAGAGCGGGTTTTGCGTTATAAATTGGAGAAATATCAGAAAATATAATGTCTTATTATCCTATTTTTTTAGACCTTACAGACAAAATCTGCGTTGTGATTGGTGCTGGCGATGTTGGTCAGCGGAAAATCAGGACATTGTTGCAATGTGGGGTAAAAAAGATATTTGTCTATGATCCTTATTCTGAGCTTCCTGATGATCTGGCCTCAAAGGCCCATTCTCTTGAGTTTAAAAAGAGGCAGGTAAAACCAGAAGATTTAGATGGAGCTGATCTGGTTTTTGTCTGTACCAATGATAAAGAGTTGAACCGGTTTATTGCCCTGCAATGTAAGAAGAAAAATATTTTTTGTAATGTAGCAACCAGCCCGCTGGAGAGTGATTTTATCCTTCCTTCCATCTTTACCCGTGGCGATCTGTGTCTGGCCATATCTACTGGAGGTCATAGCCCGGCTCTGGCCAGAAAAATTCGTCTGGAACTGGAAAAGGTTTTTGGCCCTGAATATGAGCTATTGACCAGGTTGCTATCTAAGATTAGACCTCTTGTTTTATCTCTTGGCCGAAAGCAGCAAGAAAACGCTGAAATTTTTCGTAGCCTGGTTTTTTCTGAGCTACTTCAGGCTTTAAGGTTAAGAGATCAGCGCAAAACAGAAGAAATTTTAAAACAACTCCTGCCAGAGGACCTCCATGCGTGGATAGGAGGACTGATAGATGAACTTTTTGAAAGTATTTGATCCGGGCATTGCCCTGTTTTATCTTATAGCTACAATACAGGTCTTGGCTGGTTTTCTTTTCAAAAAAGAGAAGTTGCAAAGTTTAGGCAACTATTTGACCATAGCAGGTTTTGGCCTGCATACCATAGACCTTGCTGTGCAATATTTTTTTTCTTTTCACGAGACCCTGGCCCGTGGGCAATTTTATTTTAGTTTTCTGGCCTGGGCCTTTTTGCTGGTCTATTTTTTATTATGGTTGATATTAAAATTAAAATTTTTGTCTCTAACTGCTGCTCCTCTGGCTTTGATCCTTTTCTCATCCTCTCTGGCTATTTCCCCAAAAGCCCTTCCTATCCCTCCCCGGTTGAGTGGCTTATGGTTTAGCCTGCATATTGCCACGTTATTTATTAGCATGGGATTTCTGGCTATGGCTTTTGGGGCTGGCATCACTTATTTATATCTGGAAAAAAAGATTAAAACCAAGTCAAAATTATCTTCTTTTTCCAGGGAACTGCCTTCTCTGGCTACCTTTGATCGGGTCAATCATCTGGCAGTGGCCTGGGGATTTCCCCTTTTTACCCTGGGAATTCTGTCAGGCTTTATCTGGGCAGCTTTTACGTGGAAAAGGATATTTACCTGGGATCCCAAGGAAATTCTGGCTATTATTATCTGGTTTTTATATGCTTATCTTTTTCATCAACGGTTCGCTCTTGGCTGGAAAGGACGAAAACCGGCCAAACTGGCCATTATCATTTTTGCCCTGACCGTGCTTTCAATGGTCGGAGTTAATTTTTTTATTCCAGGTCATCACAGTTTTAAACCATAACAGCCACGATGCAAAAAATATATTTGTTTGGCTTAAATCACCGCACTGCCAGCGTTGAGGTGAGGGAAAAGTTTGCTCTGGCAGACTTTAATCCACTAAGGGAAGGTCTGATAAGCCTGGATGGGCCTATAACCGAGGCCCTGGTTTTATCGACCTGCAACCGGGTGGAAATTTTGTGCGTTGGCAGCAGTAGTGTAAAAGATGTGGAAAACAAAGTCCTGAATATCTGGGCAGGGTTTTGTAAGGCTGATATAAATTTGTTGCAAAAAAATATGTATTTTTATCAGGACTTAGAGGCTGTAGAGCATCTTTTTACTGTGGCCTCAAGCCTGGATTCAATGGTTCTTGGTGAGCCTCAGATTCTGGGCCAGCTCAAAGATGCTTATCGTAAGGCTGTTGAGGAACAAACTGCAAAGGTTATTATTAACCGGCTTTTGCATAAATCCTTTTCTGTGGCCAAAAGGGTGCGCACTGAAACAGCAGTAGCTGCCAATGCCGTGTCCATAAGTTTTGCTGCTGTGGAGCTGGCAAAAAGAATCTTTGGTGATTTGTCTAAACATAGTGCCATGCTTATAGGCGCGGGAGAAATGGCTGAACTGGCAGCTATCCATTTGCTGAACAATGGAGTGCAGGAAATTTTAGTGGTGAACAGGACATTGGAGCGCGCTAAAGAGCTGGCCACCAGGTTTCAGGGACGAGCTGCGTGCCTGGATAATCTTTATGAAAATTTGCTTTTTGTGGATATTGTTATCAGTTCTACTGGTGCGCCTTCAACTATTATTCAGGCAAAGGATATAAGGAAAATTTTGAAAAAAAGAAAACATCGTCCTATTTTTTTTATTGATATTGCCGTGCCCCGGGACATTGATCCCGATGTCAACCAGGTGGACAATGTTTATCTTTATGACATTGATGATTTAAAAGAGGTGGTGGAAGAAAATCTGGCCAACAGAAAGGCTGAGGCAGAAAAGGCCAGATTGATCATTGCGCAGGAGGTAGAGAAGTTTGCTCAGTGGCTTAGGTCTCTGGATTTGAATCCTACTATTGTGGATTTGCTCTCCAGGGGAGAAGCCATTGCCCGCAGTGAACTTAAAAGAACCCTGCGCGGCCTTAAAAAGGATGTTGATGAAAAGACATATAAGGCTATGGAGACCCTGGCCCTGTCTTTAGCAAAAAAATTATATCATGAGCCGATTATGTTTTTAAAAA
>CAJXJU010000008.1 GCA_913055195.1 uncultured Desulfohalobiaceae bacterium
CAGACGTGTGCTCTTCCGATCTTTACTTTTTGCAGGCGATTCTATTTTAGTGGGCAAAAGGATAGAGTTTCCAGTATGCTTTAATCAGCCTCCAGCGGTGGACCAGTCCTTCTGGTTCAAAGATTAAAAAAAGAATAAGTATCAAGCCAAAAACGCCTTCTTTCATGCCCAATAAATAAGTGCTGATATTAGGATACACATCGCTAAGTGATCCTGCAATCCAGGCAAGCCCTTCAGGCAGAAGGGTGATGAAAACAGCACCCATAATACTGCCCAGGACACTGCCCATACCTCCGATAATGATCATGGCCAGATAGGTTATGGATAGGCCTATGCTAAATTGTTCCGGAGTAATATACATGGAGTAGGTAGCCCATAAGCCTCCGGCCAGGCCGGCAAAAAAAGAGCTTACTCCAAAGGCCATGAGTTTATAGCCAAAAAGATTAATGCCCATAATTTCCGCAGACAAATAAAAGTCACGAATGGCCACAAAGGCCCGTCCTGGTTTGGTTCGCAGAAGGTTGGTAATCGCTAGTGTCGTTATGATCGCGAAGAAAAAGAGCAGGTAAAACATAGAGATGTCATTATCTATGTATAGCCCGAAGAGTTGGGGCGAATCCACGGCCATGCCGTTTGAGCCGCCTGTAACAGCATCCCAATGCAAAAAGATATATTCCAGGATAATCTGGGCAGCCAGGGTGGCAATGGCCAGGTAAATGCCTTTCAACCGTAAGGAAGGAATGCCAAAGATCATGCCTATTACCGCAGTAATTAGTCCGGCCAGGGGCAGGGCTAACCAAAAAGATATGCCAAGTTGCATCAGGTAAGCAGTGGCGTAGGCTCCCACGCCTATAAAAGCCCCATGTCCCAGAGAAATCTGCCCGCAGCAGCCTGTAAGAAGGTTTAAAGATACCGCTCCTATAACAGCAATAAAGATCAAGTTGAGGAGGGAAATAAGGTAAGTATCTAAAAAATATGGACTAAGACTTAGAGAAACAAGGAATAGGCCAAGACAGAATTTTTGAAATTTACTGGGAAAAATTTGGGCTTCCTGCGCATAGGAAGTAAAAAATAATCCACATTTGTTTGCTTTGCTCATTTATACTCGCTCCACTTCTTTGCTGCCAAATAGTCCATAGGGTTTGACCATCAGGATCAGGATTAGAATAATAAATGAAGCTACTTCTTTGAAACCTCCCAGATTTAAGAACTCTTTGGCCAGTCCTTCGCTTATATTTTCCAGAACGCCGATGATAAGCCCACCTAAGGCCGCGCCAAGAAGACTGTCCAGACCACCCAGAATGACCGCTGGAAATACCTTTAAGCCAAGGGTTCCTAACTGGGAGTTGATACCGTTAATATTGCCCAGAATAATCCCTCCAATGGAGGAGACTATACAGGCAATACACCAGGACAGGGCAAAAATGTTTTTGATGCCAATGCCCATGGACTGGGCTGCCTGTTGATCAAAGGCAGTGGCCCGCATGGCAATGCCCAGAGACGAAAATTTAAAAAACAGGGAAAAGATAGTAAACAGCAGGGCAGAAAGGACAAATGCGGCAATATATACCGGCGCTACAGGCAAGCCCAGCACCATAATCGGTTCATTGGGCAGTACCTGAGGATAGACCTTGATCTGCGTTCCCCAGATTACCTGAACTATAGCTTTTAAGACTGAAGACAGGCCAATAGTCACCATGATTACGCTGATGATTGGCTCTCCAATCAAAGGTCTTAAAATTAGTTTTTCTACACAAAGACCCAGCACAATGGAAAACACAAGAGTGAGTAGAAAAGACCAGATAAATGGGATTTGAGCCTGTACTGTTAGGGCAAAGCAGACATAGGCTCCAACCATGACCAATTCGCCCTGAGCAAAATTGACTACTTTGGTTGCCTTGTAAATAATGACAAATCCCAGGGCGACCAGAGAGTAAATACTGCCTACTACTAAACCATTAATGAAGAGTTGAAGATAATATTCCATCTTTTATACCTTAAATTGATTTAAGTTTTATTTGGCCAGAGAGTTCTCTTTTGCGTCCATCCTGATAGACTATTTCTGTCTTGAGCATGGTTTCATCAAGGGAGGTATAAAGAGCGTTAATCAGCGCCTGGTACCTTTCATAGACAAATTTTCTCCTGATTTTGCGTGTTCTGGTGAGTTCTCCATCATCTGCATCCAGTTCTTTAAATAAAAGTGCAAATCGTTTTATTCTGGTGTTTTCAGGCAAAGTAGCATTAATCTTGATCACTTCATCATAGACTAAGTCATAGACTTCATCCCTGGCTGATAAATCCTGATAAGTAGTATAAGTTATTAATTGGGATTCTGCCCAGCGGCCAACTATGGACATATCTATACAGATGATTGCCACAATAAAGTCTCGCCCTTCTCCCACAACCATTGCTTCTTTGATGTAAGGAGAAAATTTGAGTTTGTTTTCCAAAAATTGTGGGGAAAACCTGGTGCCATCTTTTAAATGCATTACGTCCTTCAGACGATCAATAACAACTAATTGTCCATTTTCCTTAAAATATCCTGCGTCTCCTGATTTGAGCCAACCATTTTCCAGAGTTTCTTCTGAGGCAGCCGGATTTTTATAATACCCCTTAAAGACCGCAGGGCTCCTGGATAAAATTTCTCCTTGCTCAGATATTTTTATCTCTGTTTCTGGAATTGGTTCACCAACTGTATCAAAATCAATATGTCCATCTTTGTGGATACAGGAAATACCTGAGATTTCAGTCTGACCGTAAATCTGTTTTAGATTGACGCCCATGGCATGGAAGAAGCGGAAAGTGTCAGGGCCAAGCGCAGCGCCACCTGTGGATGCCGACCTGATGCGGGAAAAACCAAGCCTATCCCTTAAAGCCCTGAAGAGACCGATATCCGCCAGTTTATAGAGCAGTTTGAGAGAAAAAGAAGGTTCTTTACCTGCAAAGAGGCAATCAGCATATTTATAACCAATGGGCAGAAATAGATTATATAAAAATCTTTTAAGAGGAGTTGTTTCCATTATCTTTACCTGGACAGAGGCTGCCAGGTTTTCCCAGACCCTGGGCGGGGAAAAGATGAGATGCGGGCCAATTTCACGGATGTTTTCCTGCACAGTGTCTGGCTCTTCCGGGAAATTGACACAGAACCCAAAGAGCAGGGCCGAGGCCGTTGCCATCATCTGTTCGCCCATCCAGGCAAGAGGCAAAAAAGAGACAAACTCGTCACTGTCATATTTGGGATCTACCTGGCCAAGGTTCCAGGCCATGGACAATAAATTTTTATGACTGAGCATGGCCAGCTTGGGACGGCCTGTAGTCCCGGATGTTGTGGCGATAAGACAGGTATCTTCCGGTGACAATTCTGCCACCCATCTGGCAAACTCATCTGCCCCTTCCTGGCCCATTTTCTGAATTTCACCAAATTCCATCAAACCTGGTTCCTGGTAAAAAGAAAGTCCCCTGGGATCGTGATAGACGATATATTTTAAGTGAGGCAGTTTATCGCGAATAGACAGAATCTTATCAACCTGTTCCTGGTCCTCAGCCACCACGATTTTGGTCTCAGAGAGTTCAAAGACATAGCAAATTTCATCTGCTGGTGCGTCCTGATAAAGACCCAATGCTATCCCGCCTAAAGATTGAATGGCAAGTTGGGCAAAAAGCCACTCAGGCCGGTTGTCGCCAATAAGAATAAGGATGTCTTCTCTGCCAAGCCCCAGCTTTTTGAGGCCAGCAGCAAATGTGGCTGTATGGTTTAGATATTCCTGCCAGGAAAAACTTTGCCAGATGCCTAAGTCTTTTTCCCGCAGGGCTGTACGATTTTGATATTTTTGAGCATTTTTTAGAAGCAGGGCAGGGAGAGTTGTATGGTAAGCTTTATTTGAGTCCATTGTTTGGTTACCTTCCCAGATAAAGACTTTCCTGATCACCAAGATAAGCAGCAATAACTTTGGGATCCTGCTGCACTTCATCAGGTGTGCCTACAGATAAAATCTGACCAAAATCAAGCACAACAACACGGTGAGATATATCCATGACCACGCCCATGTCGTGCTCAACCAATAAAATGGTCACTCCCCATTCTTCATTGATGTCCAGGATATATCTGGCCATATCTTCTGTTTCTTCCAGATTCATCCCGGCCATGGGCTCGTCCAGCAAAAGAAGCTTTGGCTCTGCTGCCAGTGCACGTCCTAGTTCAACTCTTTTCTGGACGCCGTAAGGAAGGCGACCTGCAATCTGATGTCGGTAAGGGGAGAGGTTTAAAAAATCGATTATTTCCTCTACACGATGACGGTGTTTAGTTTCCAATCTCCTTGCCCGTCCGAAGTAAAAGAGGGAAGGGAGGAGACCATAACCCAGGTGAAGATGTCGGCCTACCATCAGATTTTCCAGAACGCTCAAACCCTTGAAAAGGGCAATATTCTGGAAGGTGCGCGCCAGACCGAGTCCTGTTCGTTTATGAGCCGGAAGATTTAAAATGTTTTGACCATTTAGATTAATAGCCCCCCGGTCAGGATGATAACGGCCACTGATGCAATTTAGCATGCTGGTTTTACCTGCTCCGTTGGGGCCGATCAGGGAAACGATTTGGCCCTGCTCAATATTAAAACTAACACTTACCAGTGCAGCAAGACCACGAAAGGTTAAAGTAACTTTATCTACCTCTAAAAGGGGCATTATTCCCATTCTCCAACAAAATCTTCAGGTGTAACAAGACGATAACCATGCTTTTTCAATGCCTTTTTAACCTGGCATGGATCATCGGTTTTAATACGAAAAACCACCAGCCTTCTTGGGCCATGAAAAAAAGTGGCGGTAGAAACAATGCTGATGCCCATATTGGCAATTATTGTTGACACTTCTGCGATCACTCCTGGCCTGTCTTCCACCTCAAAAGCTATTCTGACTCCACCCTGTTTTAAACCCATTTCATCAACAAGCACTTCGAGCATGACTGAACGATTGATATAGCCCAGAAGTTTATTGTGATTGTTCACCACGGCCAGTCCAGGAAGATTTTTCTGATACATTAAATTGGCAGCTACTTCAATTTCTGTCTCAGGTGATACTGTTTCCAGGTCTGTGCGAATTATTTTTTTTACTGTTAATTTAGTAAGAAGATAGTTCATTTCGTATTTGTCCAGAGAACTGACCAGAGAAGGCAGGGCAGCGCGTGCATCCTCTTTACGGATATAGCCTACTAACTTATCCCCTTCTGTTACCATGAGCATCCAGAGCTTGTTTTCCTCCATGATTTTGTCCGCATCAAGCACAAGATCGTCTGGAGAGACTGTTGGCACCCTGGTGATCATCCTGAGTCCTACATACATTTTTATACCTCCTTCCCTTTTCGCCTTTTCCTTCAGCCCTTCTGATTTGAGAACAAAAAATTTATTTTGTTTAATTGATGAGTGTAAAAATAATTTGTGTTAGTGGCAGTTTTATGGCCGTGAACGGCAAAGAAAAAAAGGGACAGGAGGATTATATCAGAAAATTGGGAGTAAGTACTTCCAGCAGGCGACTGTCTCTGTATATACGGATGAAATTACCGCAAAAGTTCACGGATTCAGGCAAGAAGATTGAAAAGGGGTAGTTGTAAAAAGAAATTTTTGGTAAGCGACTTTTTAGATTGCTTTCAGCAGGCGTTTTTCCCCGTACAACAGATGATATTACCACAAAAATTTACGGATTCAGGACAAAAGTGCAGGAATGATGAAATAAGACGATAACAATGTTACGGTGTTTGCCTGAAGGAATAAATATTTTCAAATCCTGATATTATATGAGGTGTCCGTTCTTTCTGGACATTTAGTTTCTCCTTGAAACGTTGAAAATGTTCTTTAACAAATTGGCTTGAACCTAAAAAGACCCCTTCTGTAAAATATCGTGTTCTGTATCTTAAACGATCTGCTGCTGTAAATTTGAATTTTTTCTTGCGTTCTTGCCTGACAACTTTTTCATCTATGGCAGCACCTTTGGTGTTTTCAATGCAACCATGTTCATATACGTATTCCCGATACATGCGAAACCGCTCGGCTTCATTCTCAACATTATATTCTTTCAGGCCAAAATCCAGGGTAAGAAGGTTATCCCTGTTACCTGTTCTGGCAAAATAACCAAGAGATGACCAGCGATAATCTTCCGGTTTTTTAACGATGCCGGCTCTGATGGGATTTAGGTCAATATAGGCCAGACAATTGATTAAGGTATAGCCTTTTTCTACGATGACGCTTTTAAACCTGTCTGACCAGAAATAGCCTTTGCGACCGTAGGTTTTGTTGTAATACCAGGTAAATCTCTGTTTTAATTCCTTAATGAATTCAGATAGATTGGTCCATTTTTGTCTAAAATGGGGAATCTGGTCATGAGTCAGGACACGATCATCATTTTTGTAATAGATTTCAAATCTACGCATGACCTCCTGGTCTGGCATTTCATCTTCTGGATAGGTCTGGACAAGGAGATGGAAGTGATTGCCCATGATGCAGAAGCCGAGGATGTCAACAAAATACACGGACCCAAGGAATTTGAGGAGTTTGAGAAAAACTTCCTTGTCCGTGTCTGAAATTGGCAGGCCATCCAGAGCAGTTCTCGATATGACGTGATAGACAGCAGGCTGGTCAGTTACAAGCATTCTGGGAATACGGGGCATGACGATTACCTCCTTAAATTTTTCCAGATTTATGGACATTATTTGGCATGCAGGAGGATAATTATCAGGATAGAAAAAAATTGTCAAGATATTCTCCTGTCCCTATTCATTTGGGTTGCATCGCAGAAAAATGTATGATTAATTAGAAAAAACGATACTGAGGAAATGAGGGAAAACTGGTAATGTCTAATAAAACTTTTTTTATTTTTTCACTGGCAGTAATAATTTGTCTGGCAGGAGGATGGGCATTGTTTTTTTATTTTTCTCCTGATTTTAATACCCATGATGCCCGTGTTAATTCAGAAGCAAATTTTACAGCGTTGCGTTTTCGGATTGAAAGAGGTGAGCCTTTTGCCCGTCAGCCTGAGCCTGAGCCTGAGCAGCCCCCTGAAGTAGAAGTTCAACATCAGCCGGGCAGGGATGAATCTCAGGAACCTGCTGACCGTTCTCTTCAAATACAAAGCAAGGTTCCAGAACTTAAGGATAAAATATTAACTCCTGATTTTATCGAGGATCTGGCAGAGACTATTTTTGAACATTATCTTCCTCAGGAGAAGAAGCTGACTCTTACTTTTAAACAGATAAACATGCGCTATGGTCTTTATTTTTACGGTTTAGACTATATGGAAGACGATGTTTTACAGATTAGAAGGGAGATTTTTGGTCATCTTTTGCGTCCGTTTATAATAGACAGATTGTCCCCTGTTGTGGCTGGCAACTTGACGAAGAAAATTGTCGATATTGCCAGTGGGAGGCCAAAAGAATTCACTCAGGGCAGTAAAAAGGTCTCTCGTACTTTGAAAAGGAGCGAGGTGGCTGAACTTTTGACTTTATTAGCACGCAAAGTCAGAGATATAAGTAATGTCTTTGTTGATTATGCCCAGAATAAAGAAGTAGATAAGCTGATGAAAGAGTACTTCCAGGCTGAAGAATTGTTAAAACAAGCCTATTTTTATTACTGGCAGTTAAAAGAGAAAGAGCACGGGCAAATGGAAGTGTTGGGTCGCAAGATTAAGCAAGGTATAGTTGAAAGGGAAAAGATAAAAGGGCAGATCAGGGCAGTATTAACTTCTTCCAGTGGACAGCGGGAAAGTAGCGAGGTGCTTTATATTGCCAAATGGATTTATCGTCGTATAAAGACAAACAAAAAGTCACGGGATGTCATAGAGGCGTTGGGCCAGGCAGGACTTGCCTGGGCCAGGCAACTGGAAAAGAAAGTTCAGGAAATGAGTGAGGAATAGTTTTGCCTTTTGCCTGTTGATTTTGCCTTTAACCGATTATTGGTTGAGTAGTTGGTGGCCCTGGCTGTTGAATAGTTTTACCTGCAAAAAATTAGTTTTTTCAGGCAAATTTTGTTAAACTAACAAACCAAATACGGAAGGAGGGTTTATGCAATATCCGGCCTGGGAAGATCTGGAACTGGGCGCGGCCATTACCACCCCTGGTAATGCTTCCAATCTAAAAACAGGTGATTGGCGTTCAAGCGTCCCTGTTCTGGATGAAGATAAATGCGTTAAGTGTGGCCTTTGTGCGGTTTATTGCCCGGAATTTTGTATTGCAGAGGATGAAGAAGGGTTTTACCGGCCTGATTTGTATTATTGTAAAGGATGCGGCATTTGTGCTGTTGAGTGCCCGAAAGAGGCCATTAAAATGCAAAGGGAGGGCGAATAAATGGGTAAGCGCATAGGAACTGAAGTCTCCATAGCTGTTGCTGAGGCAGTCAAGCTGGCTCGTGTTGACGTAATTTCAGCTTATCCCATCACTCCTCAGACTCATATCGTGGAAGACTTATCACAGATAGTAGCCAATGGTGAGCTGGAAGCTGCCTTTATTCCAGTGGAGTCAGAACATTCAGCCATGAGTGCTGCTGTAGGCGCGGCAGCTACAGGAGCAAGGGTTTATACTGCAACTTCAGCGCAGGGACTGGCCCTGATGCATGAAATTTTGTTTATTGCTTCCAGCCTGCGGCTGCCAATGGTAATGACTGTGGCTAACAGGTCGCTTTCCGGCCCTATTTCCATCTGGAATGATCATAGTGATATTATGGCTGAGCGTGATATTGGCTGGATACAGATTTTTGGAGAAAATGGTCAGGAAATATTTGATCTTACCATAGCGGCCTTCAGGATTGCTGAGGACAAAAGGGTGCTTTTGCCGGTGTGCGTGAATATGGACGGTTTTATTTTAACCCATATGATTGAGCCTATTGAAGTTCCTGACCAGGAATTGGTTGACAGGTTTTTGCCTCCGTTTGAGCCGGCCATGAAATTGGATCCGGCAAATCCTGTGACCATGGGGCCTGTTGGTGTGCCTGAAATTTATACTGAAGCTAAAAAGCAATGTGATGTGGCCCTGACTAATTCAAAACCTGTTATTGAGGAAGTTTTACAGCAGTGGGCTGAGATTTTTGGACGCAAGTATAGTTTGATCGAGAAAAATGGCACTGAAAGCGCAGAGACTGTCTTTGTAACTATGGGCTCTCTTGGTGAGACCGTGATGACAGCCATTGAAGAATTAAATGCAGAAGGTCAGAGTGTGGGCCAGGTGCGCATCCGTTTGTGGCGTCCTTTCCCAAAAGAAGAATTTAAACAGGCCATCAAGGGAGTTAAAAGGCTTATTGTGATTGATCGGGCGCTTTGTCCTGGTTCAACAAGCGGCCCGGTGGCAGCAGAGATCAAGGCCCTTCTTTATGAAGAGAGTGAAAAGCCGGAAGTCATCAATGTTATAGCTGGTCTTGGCGGAAGGGACGTAACCAGAAAAGACTTTAAGACCATGCTGGATATGGCTTTAAAGGGTGAATTTAAGGATGATTATACAATCTGGGGGGTGCGCAGTCATGCTGAGTAAAGAAGAAATCAAGTTTGAAAAGATTACGGCCAAAAATCTGCCCAGGGAATCTTTGATCAGTCCTGGTCACAGGGCCTGTCAGGGGTGCGGAGAGATTCTGGCTATGGGCATGGTTATGAAAGCAGCCGGTCCCAATACTATTGTTGCCAATGCCACTGGTTGTATGGAGATAGTCACTTCTCCTTTTCCTGAAACAGCCTGGCGTGTGCCCTGGCTCCATGTGGCCTTTGAAAATACCGCTGCTGTAGCGTCAGGGATCGAGGCAGCAATACAAATGCTTTATAAGAAGCAAAAAATCAAAGAAAAACCAAACATTATTGCCTTTGCCGGAGACGGGGCCACTGCTGATATTGGTCTGCAATCATTGTCCGGTGCATTGGAGAGAGGTCACAATTTTCTTTATGTCTGTTTAGACAATGAAGCATATATGAACACAGGCATTCAAAGATCAAGCTCAACCCCTTATGGGGCCATGACCACAACCTCTCCTCCAGGGAAGAAGAGCATAGGTCAATGCACCTGGAAAAAAAATGTGGCCATGATTGCGGCTGCCCACAATATTCCTTATGTGGCTACGGCTTCACCTGGTTATCATCTGGATTTAATGAACAAGGTACGTAAGGCCCTGGCTGTGGATGGGCCGGCTTATATTCAGATATTCTCACCCTGCCCCACTGGTTGGCGAAGCAAACCAGAACAGAGTATTACCCTGGCTAAACTGGCTGTGCAAACAGGAGTTTTTCCTTTGTTTGAAGTTGAATATGGCCGCTTTAAAATTACCCAGAAGACAAAAGAATTAAAGCCTGTTAAAGAATATTTGCAGCTTCAGCGCCGGTTCAGGCATCTTGGTGAAGATGACATTGCTTATATTCAGGAAAGGGTAAAGGCAGAGTTTGAACGGCTAAAGGCTCTAGCCAGTCTGGATGCTTAAAAAATCCCGCCTTTGGGCGGGATTTTTTTTATCTCCATTTCCCCTTATATCGGCGGGATTTTTTTGAAGTAGGCAAAAAGACTCTGGACAATCACAGACATTGGCCGGCCAAAATAGAATTCAAGCTCAAAGTCAGTAATATTAACCTTTTCCTTCAGGGTAAGGCGAAAACTGCGGTCATAGGCCACTGTCTCATTGATTTTTTGCAAGGCACTTTTCTGGTTTTCCTGAGTAAGATTTTCGATGAGACAGGCTGTATCAACTACAGAGCATTTTTTTTCATGCTCGGCAATCAGATCAGCCATGGCTGTTCCCTGTTTAATGAGCATGGAGCGGTTTAATCTCTTGTGGCCATAGACCTTTTCAAGGTCCCTGGTATCCCAGCACTTGAGTACACGGCACTGGAGGGGACGATACGCGTAAATAGTGCAGCTTTTGCTTAAGGGGTCATAATAGATACAGGCGTTATCTTTAGAAGTGACAGATCTGATCTTGATCAGTTCCTGGTTTAAGAGAATGATCTTGTTCTGGACATTGTCCCACACTGGTTCGCCTTGCCTGAAAAGGACAAGATCGGATTTTTTTATTTTCTGGCTCCTGACAAGGTCCAGGTCTTCCAGGTGAAGGCCAGGCCCACCTTTCAGGCAACAGGTGCCACATCTTTTGCATGAGTTTTGAGAAGTCATAATGTTTTATGTTTGCAAAAAGTGAATTTTTTCCATATGTTTAATTCGAAAAGTTGACTAACTCAGCTGTCGGAGTTTCGAAAGTTGAAAAATTCGAAATCCGAACATCGAAATCCGGAACCACAGCACCAACCGTTTTCAAAGTTGGTGCTGGGCACGGCAAATCCAAATTTTCTAATGTTCAAATGACCAAAACAGGGTTGATCCAGACAATTTTTGGCGATTAATGCCTTTGTCAGATCGTTTCCGGAAAATGGAATATTTTTTCGATATTGTTTTGTAATCTACTAAAAAGATTGAATATTTTTTGCAACTCAAAAAGTTGAATTATTGAGTTGGAGGTATAAATGAGTAACATTGTGATTAATATTGGCCCATTTTTTGCTTGCTTGCTTGCTTGCTTGCTTGCTTGCTTGCCTTTCAGGCTTTTTAAAGAAAATGTTGTAAAAAATCTATGCTTCAATGAGTCGCCTGTAAAAAGGAAATCTGTGCACGCGGGGACCGCTGGAGACAGGCAAACAGAACAATGATAGCGAGGTTGTGGCAGTTGTAGCTATTTGCAATAATTAGTTGTTCGCATGTCCCCGCTATCAGTAATTTAAGCGTTTTTACTTTTTGCAGGCGACTTCGTTACAGGATATTACGACTAGAGATACCTGAATTTTTAGAGTGTTTTTTTATCTATTTGAAGGAGGTAGGCAATGAATTTAAAAATTAAATATAAGGTATTTGTTTCCATGCTGATTATTTTTATGATATCTGTGATGATGGT
>CAJXJU010000009.1 GCA_913055195.1 uncultured Desulfohalobiaceae bacterium
ATCCATCAGCCTTTCTACCATTATACCAACATTCAAGTAAATCAACATCTACAGGTGATAATGATTGATCCAGACCTTCCAGATATGGATATTTCGTTGTAATAGTTTTGATATATACACGTGTATCACTATCAATATCATTAAACCAATTAGCAATAGTATAGTCTTTAGCCAATTCTATCGTATAAAATTCCTGGCCTGTTCGTAAAACATGTTTAATGCCTGTACTTGTTGCTCTCCGAATTGTTTCTAGTAAAATATTCATCCATTCTCTGGCACTATCACGATTGTTTGCAGGAACCTGATAGGAAAGTTCATTTAAGACCATTTCAAGCACCATTAATGCATCCCTCTCTAACGCAATAATGCATCCAGAGTCTTTTCCCATTCATCAAAAAAACCATCAGGCCAATAGTCAATACGTCCTTTTTTATCTATCTCGAGAGAACGAACTACTACCCCATAGTCCCGGCGTTCAAAATAATTCAAAGAAACAGCATCAGGTGTTAGTTCACCGTCATGAACAGCCAGACGGATACCATTAAGCAAATGATCGCTATGGGTTTCCACAACAATTTGAACCCCGGCACTGGCTGCACGAGCTACAAGATTTCCAATTTTTACCTGTCCTCGAGGATGAAGATGCGCTTCTGGATTTTCCAATAATATTAATGTACCTTCTTTTGATGCTAGAATAGCAACTAACACTGATAGGGCATAAGTAAGTCCAAAGCCTGTATTAGTGGAACGATATGAATTGCTAATCTGTTTAGCAGCTTTAAATGAATATTGTAAATTCACCAGGTCCATTTCAGAATATGTTGTTACGTCAATACGCACACCAGGGCTAACTTCGCTCAACCAGGCTTCTACCTGATCTCTTAAAGCAGAAGATATTGCTTCAGGATGCTGCATCTTATTTAAAACAGAACGTGAGCCAAACAACTGTAAAAAGTGGGCAGCATATTCTCCCTTTGTTCCAAGTTGACTATGTTGACGCACCAGATAGTCAGACATTTTAAAAAAGGTACGTGGGCCAATTCTCTCTGCCTGGAGATAATGAAATTGATCAGTGAAAAGACTTGCCTGATAAATTGTTTCTGTTACATCAGGAGATAATTGCTCTAAGACATCAGCTTCCCTATCGTATTTAAACTTCCATTTTGCCTCAAGTTCATTATCAAGTACAATTTCAAATCCAAGGCTATCTTCTTTTGCGTCTTCAAATAAAATGTCCTTTGCCGTTCCAAGACTCACTAATTCGCCATTTAAGGCAATCATTTTTCTTTGTAATAGACCTTGCAAATATGACTGTCGAAGCAAAAGCAATGACTGGAGAACTGTTGATTTACCCATACCATTTAAACCAGAGAGCAAGGTCAAAGGCTTAAGGTTAATATCTTCATCTTCAAAACATTTAAAATTGATTAATCGAAGTCTGGTTAACATTGTAACACCTCTCGAATAATACGTTCAATTTCTGAAAACCTGATTCTGACTTTTTTGACATCGCCAGTGCCCTGAGAAACAGCGCGCTCAAAATCTCTTTGATACATAAGTTTTGCAAATTTTTCCTTTAATTTTTCACTACGGACAATAAGCTTTTTCAATTCTTCATCTGTTAATTTATTCAGATTAACAGACCATGTTTCAAACAGAGCTTTATTTATTGGATAACGATGATAATTTTTGCCATAGTATTTGCGAAAGGCATTACGACCAAAAATTTCCCGCGCTGCTTTCATGGTGCGATAAAATTGGCTTCTTAAATCATCAACTTCTTTGTCAGATATCTTATTTTTATCATTTATATAGGACATTATTTTATTTAAAAAACCATCAAAATCTGGTTTTTTGTATTCCGTATAAGGTACAAGAGTAAAAGCCAAAAAACGCAAAACACACTCTCTATCCGCCATTCTTTCGTCCCTGATTCCATTATCAGTAGCTAATTTAAACTCTTCAGATTCAGCTAGCTCATTTAAAAGTTCTGTTGCCCTTCCCTGATTTAGTGCATGACGAATTTCCTGAGGTGATAAAGGTAACCCACCTGTATTGATCCTTTTAAAAATATTAAATTTTACATTATCTGGAGTCCCTTTTTCAATTTTATAAATAATTACCTGCGTTTCCAGAATCCTGCGCTGAAAACCGCGTGGCAATTCATCAAATTTTTTTCCATTTAACTCAACTAAAAATTCCATGCCTTCCAGGGCTAACTCTTTATCAATAACAAAACGTTTAATTGTAGTTAATCTCTGTAAACCATCAACTACAAGCCAATTTTCATCATCTGTTGCATCAAAATAAAAAGCAGGCAAAGGAATACGGATAAGCAAGGATTCAATTAATTGACTTTGTGCAATATTTTTCCAGATACCGGCCTTACGTTGAAAGGCTGGCTGCAAATCCAGTTCTCCCTCTCTCATACGGTCACATAACAAACTTATAGTAAATGATTGTTGGGAAACACGAATTTTTGTTGGATCAAAAGGCTCTTTAATCTCTTCATCACTGGTAATTTCTTCAGATTCAATCCCGGTATCGCCTTCAGCATATATTATTTTTTTAACTTCATTGGTATTGTCTTTAACAAAAATATTTTTAGACATTAATTTTCTCCTTCCCCTTTTTTATCAGACACCGTTTTTATCATCTGAACCAGAATTAAAGAAATTATACTCATGCCCGCGCCCATAAGAAAAGGAATACGATAATCAGTCATCCACAAGATCCCGCCTATAACAGGCACAACAACAGCAACAATATGATTAATGGTAAATCCTACTGCCATGCTTGGGGCGATGTCTTTGGGATCAGCTATTTTTTGAAAATAAGACCTGATGGCAATGGCAAAATTAAAAAAGATAAAATCCAGAACATACATCACACCAGCTATCCATTTGCTATCCGTGTAAGCATAGGTTAAAAAGACAAAAATCAGGCTAAAATATTCCACAGATAAAACTGCTCGTTCACCAAAGCGGTTGATTGCCCTGCCAATTAATGGACTGACAAAATAATTCACCAGATTATTAATAACAAAAAGGACTGAAATTTCAGCCACTGAAAACTCAAAACGTTTAACAAGCAAAAAAACAGCAAAAGCAACAAAAATCTGCCGCCTTGCGCCAGCCATAAAGGTCAGGGCATAAAAAAGCCAGTATCTGGCTTTTAAAATCATCTTTTTGTGTTGTACTGGCAAATCCTTATCGCTTGGGTCCTGAAAAATAGCCCAGAGTCCTCCCAGAACTGCCAGTCCTCCCAGACAGATAAACATCTGTGTGTAAGTTAAAAATTTTGCCAGGAAAAAAATAGTTACACCAACAGCAATATTGGTTGCAGAACCCAGCGCACGCAATCTCGCCATAACAATAGGAGCTTCAAAATGCTCAAAATACTGCAAAGTCAGAGACTGGTTCAAAGTTTCATAATAATGAAACCCGAAAGACATGAGCAAAGTGGTAAAGATAAGTCCTGCAAAAGAAGGTAAAAGGCCGGTCAAACCAACACCCAACCCCAACAAAATAACAGAAAGGGCAGCCAGCCTGTGCTCGCTGATAAAAAAAAGCAAATAAATAACTAAAAGAGCTAAAAACCCCGGAACTTCACGGACACTTTGTAAGATACCCATTTGCTGACCATTTATTCCTGCTATTTCCACACTGAAATTATTAAACAGGGTTCTCCAACCCTGAAATCCAGCAGCAGTAGTAATCGTGAGTACGAGTAAAAACAGGTACATTTTACGTTGACTGGTAGTCACTTTGATTTCCTCATATAACAGTAAACGATGATCTTCTAAAATCTTTGTACGAGAAATACCCCAATGACGAGAAAAATAACCCCTACTATTCGCCAAAAACTTATGGGATGCAAAGGGTAGCCCAACCACCCAAAATGATCTAAAACCAGGGAAGCAACCATCTGACCCAGAACCAGCAAAGCCAGCATGGTTACTGCTCCAATTTTAGGAGCCAATATTATAGTACTGGTGACAAAAAAAGCTCCTAACACCCCACCGATCCATATCCACCAGGGAGCTGAAGCAATGGTTGACCATGATGGCCAGGGAACGCGTGCCAGAAGGCAATAAATAAGCAAAACAATGGTGCCAAAAGCAAAAGAAATGGCTGAAGCAAGAAGAGGATTTTTAACCAGCGAGCTGAGTTGAGCATTAATGCCTGGTTGAACAGGCATTAATATACCGGCAAATAAGGCTAAAAGTATGTAAAGATACTCCATAGATTCTCCTTGTTTTTAATTAAACCCGAATCCGTGAAGCTTTGTGATAATCAAAACCGCTGAACAGGGACTGTCCCGGGTGCATCCGCCAAGTAGCGGGATGATTGTTAGCAACCTGGAAAAACCTGTTTTTCAACCAATCAATCATCACTTAAGACCATCCCAACATAAAAGCCTGGCTTGACGAATCAAGTTCTGGGCTTCTGATAAAGACAACTCTGGCACTATTTTTCTAATTTTGTGATGAGATAACAGATCACTTAAAACAGGCCCCAACCTTTCTGGCTCCTGTTCAAACTCATTGCTGATCCTGATTATTTCCGCAAGCAAACCATCTCCCTGCAAAGACGCAAGAGTTTGCGTCTCTACATCCATCAAAATATCCTTGACCCAGACAAAAGGTTCTTCCAGGCTTAAATTATCCCTGGCAAGACTTAACATTTCTTCCAGAACATCGTCCCTATTCAACTCTTTACCTAAAGGGGATTTTCCAGTTAATTTAATCCGGCAAATAAATGGCCTGGCGCTTCCGCCGCTTCCGCCTCTTTCGCCGCTTTCGCCGCTTTCGCCGCTTTCGCTATTAGTGCCAGGATTAGCGGCAGCAAAACCGTTAACATTGCTAGTTTTGACTGACAAACATTTGCTGATAATAGCGTCCTGCACCTGATTTATTGATGAAAAATTTCCAATATCAATTTCCAGTGTACACCAGATAAGTCGGGCCAGAGGTTTAAATTGAATATCAACCTCTTCTGTTGCAAAAACCCGAACCAGATAACAACCTCGCTCCCCGGATTCATTAATATGCAACCCCTGTATGTTGCCTGCATAAACCACATAAGGGTCTTTGTGCAAAACTCTGCGCTCGTGAATATGGCCCAGGGCCCAATAATCAATATTTCTGGAAATAAGGTCACTTAACTGACAGGGGGCATAAGGTGCTTTTGGGGCTAAATTGCCAACATTGGCATGTAAGAGTCCAATTTTGAAAAGATCGCTCCCTGGAGGATCAAATTGTCTGGCCAGGTTGCGCTGTTCCTTGCTTGAACTATGACTGACCCCACCCACCAGAGCCACATCTTTTCCATATCTATTTTTTACCACCTTCCATACCACATCTTCAGCAGGAAAAAAATAAACATTTTCAGGCCAGGTTATAGCCAGAGATTTTGTCCCCAGCGGATCGTGATTTCCATGAACAACAAAAACCTGTATATCCTGGCTGGCAAGCCTTTTTAATCCTTCCAGAAATTTCAACTGCCCTTTCAGGCTACGCACCTGGGAATTATACACGTCACCAGCAATTAACAAAAAATCTACTTCTTCCTGAATACATAACTCAACTAAAGCATCAAAGGATTTATAAGTTGCCTGCACAAGCTCGCGAGCCACCAGCTCATCCTGGCCGTATATGCCCTTAAAGGGCGCATCCAGATGCAGGTCTGCAGCATGGATAAAAGAAAAGTTTAGCATCATACCGCCCTTAACCCTTTACATTTTGCCTTTTGCCCCTTAGCCTTTCGCCTTTCGCCCATATATTCTTAAATAACATTCTCCCATAGCCTGAACACTATATTTTTTTACTTCCTGACAACCGTTTCTTGTAATCTTTTCCACCAGTTCTTGATTATTAATCAGCTTTTCAATGCACAGACTAAGACTTTGCGAATCACTTTTTGGAAAAACAAGCCCGTTAATACCATCTGTAACAAGCTCCAGATTGGAAGCAAGGCCTGAAACTATTACAGGCACAGCAGTGGCCCAGGCTTCTTTTATAACAGCACTACTGCCTTCACCTGAGACAGAAGGGACAACAACAATATCCAGATCAGGAAGTATTTCTCTACTATCTTTATAACCCAAAAATTTTACCTTCTCACTTAAACCAATCTCTTTTACCATACACTCTAACTTACTTTTTAGATAACCATCACCAACAATCAAGGCAGTAAAATTGCTAAATTTAGCATCTAATATTTTTAAAGCCTCAAAAAATATTGTATGTCCCTTTTGCTCAGTTAAAGCACCAATAAGGCCAATATTAATTTTATCTCCTGTCCTCTTTTTTTTGACTGCATACAAAGAGATATCAATAGCACTGTGAATTACTTTCAGTTTATCGTGAGAAATGCCATACCCTTCCATAAGGTTAGCAATTTCTTTGCTTACGCAAACTATTACTTCGGCCAACTCATATTTTTTTACACTCCAGAAATTTCGTAAAGGATAGGATACCCGCCTGGTATGTATTAATTGCACAAATGGAGCAAAAAAATGATAAACAAATGCTCCAAGTCCTGCTGATCTGGCATCATGTGTATGAATTATGTGGATATGTTTTTTCTTCAGAAAAGACAGAAGGTTAATCCAATTTCGCGGGTCAAACTCCTGTCTTGAAGGAAGGGTTAAAGTTTCTATGCCCTTTTCCTGTGCCTTGAGCCTCAAAGGTGAGTTTAAAGGACAGGCCAGATAGGGAGAAATTTGTTCGGTGGCCTTTTGAAAACAGGCCAGATATAGAACCTGGCGCTGTCCTCCACGAAATTCAAGGCCCAGGTCAAGGTGCAAAACATTCACCTAAAATTCTACTCCGCTTTTGCTATTTTCCAGTTGATCCTTTTGCAACAACTCCTTTAATTTTTTACTTACTGGACCTGGCCGCACATCATGAATAGGTTTATCATTATATCTGACCACGCTCACAGCATCAATCGTCGTGCCCAGCAAAATCACTTCCCGCGCCTGATAAATTTCATCCTCTTTAATACCTCTAAAAACAATCTCCACTTCATTTTTAATCAAATCCAGACCACGCATCAAAGTTGTGCCCAACAGGGCATTGTTCATCTCAGGGACAATAAGAGTACCATTTTGATCCACAATAACAACGTTTTCAGTAGAGCCTTCCGCCAGAAAACCATGCTCGTCAAAACAAAAAGGAAAATCATACCCCTTTTCAATGGCTTCCATTTTCATGAGCACATTGGGCAGATAATTAACGCTTTTAATCCTGGCCATATACCCCTGTTTGGCCGGAGTCTTTGCCTTAAAAGCAGTAACTCCTTTTTCCCAGAAATACGGTGGCTTTGCATGTAGTTTCCTCACCACAATATATAAACCAGGATAAGGGCACTCTCTAAAATCTGTAGTAAAGCCTCCTGGACCACGACCAATAAAAATTGATATAATGCCGTTATCTGTTTCTGCTGCCCTTGCTACTTCAATCACCAATTCTTTGATTTTCTTCCAGGAACATGGAGGATACAGCTTTATTGCTTTACAGGACTTACTCATTCTTTCCAGATGCTCATCTAAGAGATAAATTTTCCGGCTCACAAATTTTAATGTTTCAAAAACACCGTCTCCTCTATGCACCAGATGATCATCTAAAGGTATTAAAAGCAACCTTGGCTCTTTACAAATTACCCCTAATCTATGATCATAAAAAGCCAGATAATTTTCCTCCCCTGGCCGATGTAAACTTAATAATTTCTCAACATATTCACTGGCATCAACAATCTTAATCATTTTTTCCCCGCCTCAAAGACAACTTTTGTACATATTGTTTGATCTTTGTAAAAATCATTTCCATTTCCTCAAAAGCACATAACGCCAATTTAATGCCCTTAATTATATCCTGAAGATTATCAGGATATTCATGGGTCAAGAGATTTCTTAACTTTCTATGTTCCATCCATCTATCAGCACTATCAAGAAGCTCTAACTTTTCCAGTTTATCCAGCACATCCAGCAAGGACATATTATCCTGATATTCTCCAATTTCATTCAATAATCTTTTAAAGAGCTTGTTGCCCATTAAATCCTGAAGTTTAATAAAACGATATATAAAAGCATCAATAACTCGCACTTTATTGTCATCGGCAAAGTCATTAGACGAAATATCCTGCCATTTTTGTATTTCACAAACATTGCTCTTAGCACGTTTAAAATGTAACTCTACAACTTCCAACGCTTCCTTTAACACAACAATATTCCTTCTCTCCTGGCTGTGTCAAAAATAGGCTGATTTTCAGAACCTGAAGTTTTGACTATTAAATCCAGTTTCCTTTCTCCTGCTCTTTTTTCAAACTCAACCAGAAACTTTATTTTTGTCTGTAAATCAGCAGGTTCGTTAGTTTCTATATAAATGTCAATATCACCTCCTTTTTTAGCATCATTTACCCTGCTGCCAAAAAGATACACCCTGGCCTTTTGACCAAAATACTTTTTAGCCAGCTCTATAATGGTAGTTTTTTCCAGCCGCGACAGGCGCATATCAGCCCTGAATTTTTAACAAATCCTTAATTAATAAATACTCAGCTATCTGCACTGCATTTAAAGCAGCACCTTTGCGGATATTGTCAGCTACAATCCACATATTCAAACCACACTCAATGGTCTCATCTTCACGAATACGGCCAACAAAGGTGTCATCTTCGCCAGCAGCAAAAATTGCCAGCGGATAGATATTTTCTTCAGGGTTATCCAGCACCTTGACTCCTGGAGCCTGAGTTAAAATGGCCCGCGCCTCTTTGGCTGTAATCTTTTTTTCTGTTTCAATATTTACTGACTCACTATGTCCATAAAAGACAGGGACGCGCACAGCAGTAGCCGTAACTTTAATATTGGGATCACCCATAATTTTCTGGGTCTCATTGACCATTTTCATCTCTTCTTTTGTATAGTCATTATCTAAAAATACATCAATATGAGGTAAACAATTAAAAGCAATCTGATAAGGATAAACTTTTTTCTCAACTTCCTGCATGTTAAAAATCTGGCGTACCTGCTTTTCCAGTTCTTCTATGGCTTTTTGACCAGTGCCAGAAACAGCCTGATAAGTTGACACAACAACTCTTTTAATCTTGCCCACATCATGAAGTGGCTTTAAAACCACAACCATTTGAATGGTAGAACAATTGGGATTGGCAATAATTCCTTTATGCCAGGTTAAATCATCAGGATTAACTTCTGGCACTACAAGAGGGACTTCATCATCCATGCGCCAGGCACTTGAGTTGTCCACCACAACACAACCGGCCTTGACTGCATGAGGAGCAAACTTCTTTGATGTTCCTCCTCCTGCTGAAAAAAGGGCCAGATCTATTCCCTTAAAAGAATCCTCTTTTAACTCTTCAACAACAAGCTCTTCGCCCTTAAAAGGCAGCTTCTTACCTGCTGATCTGGCCGAGGCAAAAGCCCGCACTTCACTGGCTGGAAAATCCCTTTGCTCCAATGTTTTAAGCATTTCCCTACCCACTGCACCTGTTGCTCCCACAACAGCAACTACTGGTTCTTTTGCCATTTTTATCCTCCAATTTCATGTTGTGATTAATGGTTAATGTAATGACTTTACAATTTTCAAGCAGGCATCTGCTTTATTCAGGGTATATAAATGAATCCCTGGCGCACCACGTCGCAATAAATCTTTAACCTGCTCACGCGCATACTCAATACCCAGAGATTTAACCCCTTCATCACCATGTTTTTTTTGTGCATCTTCTAAAGATTGCAAATACTCTTCTGGAATGGTTGCGCCACATAAAGAAACAATGCGTTTGATTACTTTCAGATTCATAATGGGTAAAATACCAGGAATAATGGGTTTATCAATACCCAATTTTCTGGCTCTTGCCACAAAATCAAAATACAAATTATTATCAAAAAAAAGCTGGGTAATAACAAAATCTCCGCCTGCATCCAGTTTAAACTTCAAGAAACCTAAATCTTCTTCCATGCTCGCAGCCTCTGAATGTCCTTCTGGATAGCCGGCAACTCCCAGACAAAAGTGAGGATAATTTTTCCTGATAAACTGAACGAGATCAGAAGCATACCTGAACTCTGTGCTGTCAGGAACAAATTCCTTTTGTCCCTGGGGCGGATCCCCTCTTAAGGCCAGCACATTTTCAATACCTGCCTGATGTAACCTGTCTAAAAAAGAGGAAATAGAGCCAGAAGATGCGCCAATACAGGTCAAATGAGCCATGGGTTCAAGGCCATAATCTTTTTTTAACCTGCTAACAATTTCCAGGGTATAGGCCTGTGTACTCCCGCCAGCTCCGTATGTAACTGAAACAAACAAGGGGTTTAAAATTTTCAGTTTTTTGACCTGCTCAAAAAAACCGGGCCAGGCAGCCCGGTCTTTGGGCGGAAAAAATTCCAGAGAAAAAAATAGATCATTTTGAGTCATTAATTCACTAATGTGCAAGGTCTTTTCTCCTTATAGATGGATAACTACTTGTATTGCTTGCATCCCTTTAATTTACTTTAATGTAAATTACAACTGTTCTGACGCGCGTTAAGCCACTGTCTCCGCGATTTTGAAAATAGGTAGATACATACTGATCACCAGGCTGCCAACAACAACTCCCAGAAAAACAATCATAAACGGTTCAATTAATGAGGTCAAAGTTTCCACAGCCACATCAACTTCATCATCATAAAAATCAGCGATCTTTTCCAGCATGGTATCCAGAGCGCCAGTGGTTTCACCAATAGATATCATATGAATAACCATAGGTGGGAAAACTCCTGTTTCATCCAGAGGCTCAGCCAGTGTTTGTCCTTCTGCTATACTTTTTTTAGCCTGCATAATTCCCAACTCCACAGTCTTATTCCCGGCTGTTCTGGAAACTATGTCCAGGGCATTTAGAATTGGCACCCCGCTGGCAATCATAGTGCTCAAGGTCCGGCTGAACCTGGCCACAGCAACCTTACGCAAAAGCGGACCAAAAACAGGAACAAATAAAATCCAATTATCAATTAAAATTTTGCCTCGCTCCCAGCGGTAAAAAAACCTGAACCCGACAATAAAAGCAATTATTCCACCTGACAAATATAAAAAATTGCCTTTTACAAAACGGCTCATGTTTATCACAATCTGGGTTGGAAGGGGCAAGGCACTACCGAAGTCCGCAAACATCTTTTCAAAAGTAGGGATAACAAAAATAAGGATTATCGCTATCACAGCCACAGCCACACACATGACCACAGCAGGATAAATCATGGCCCCTTTGACTTTTGATTTTAATCTGGCTGCCTTTTCAATGTACTCAGCAAGACGCAAAAGAACTACATCCAGAACCCCACCAGTTTCACCAGCATTAACCATGTTGATGTATAAATCATCAAATACATCAGTATGTTTTTTAAGTGCATCATATAAAGAAGAACCTATTTCTATATCATTGCGTATTTCATAAAGTTTACGTCTAAGCTTATCATTTTCTGTCTGTTCGCACATAACCTGTAAGGCCTGTAAAATTGGTACGCCAGAGTTAATCATGGTTGCAAATTGCCGGCTAAAAACAACCTTATCCCTGGAGGTAACCTTTCCTTCCAGAAAAGTTCCCTCCAAAAGGTCTTTAGGCTTTGGTTTAACTTTGATATCTGTAAAACCACGTCTCTTCAAGGCCATTTCAGCCATTTCCAGACCTGGCGCATCAAGATCACCTTTTACTTTTCTTCCTGCCCTGTTCCTGGCTTTATAAATAAAAATTGGCATATTTTACGCTCCTCTGAATTAATTTTCTCACTCAACTTTCTGAGTTCGTTAACTTGCCGATATAACAACTATTTTGGAAAGCACGTTTTCTGACATGCATTACAAACGGTTTGGGTAACACGTCTTAGCGA
>CAJXJU010000010.1 GCA_913055195.1 uncultured Desulfohalobiaceae bacterium
TCTCTGGAGATGGATATAGAATCCCCCTGACCAGCCTGTTGAATATATTTTTTCAGTCTGGCTATTCTACGTCCATTGGTCAACTGCCGATCATAGACGCGGATGATGTTTTTGACAAGAAAGGAGTTGACAGTCATAATTTTTCTCTTTCTATCGTCTATATCGACCAGTTAGAAAAAAACTTTAGGGGATTTTTCTTGAATGATGGAGCTTGTTTAGCTAGACTTCCACTATGCGTAATCATTTTAAAAATATTGCCATTGTTACCAAGGCCGGAAATGGAGAGGCTGCCACTTTGGCTTCGCAAATAGAAGCCTGGCTGGCGGTTAGAAATATTAAGTCCTGGACGTTGGATAATCAAGTCCATAGCACTATAATTGATGTAGGTTCGTTAAAGCCGGATTTGATTTTTGTTCTGGGAGGAGATGGAACCATTTTAAGTGTGGCCAGGAAAATCACCTGCTCTGATGTACCTTTTTTGGGTATTAATCTGGGCCAGGTTGGTTTTTTAGCCGAAATTTCGCCACTTAATTGGCAAGAAGAATTAGGAGCCATTCTAGGCGGAAATTATTGTGTTTCTGAGCGTTTGATTTTAAGTTTCAAGATAATTCGTCAGGGGAAAGTAATAAAAGAAGGTCAGGCAATAAATGATCTGGTCATTCATCGGGGAGGTTTGGCCAGACTGGTCAGACTGGATATGACGTTAGGTGGGCAAAAAATTAAGAATATTCGGGCTGATGGGCTGATTTTTGCGACTCCAACTGGTTCTACGGCATATTCTGTTTCAGCCGGCGGGCCTTTAGTTCATCCAGAGATTGATGCCTTTGTTGTCACTCCGATTTGTCCTTTTTTGCAAAATTTTAGACCTCTGGTTTTGCCTGGCTATGAAAAGGCTCAGGTCACCATTCAGGACAGGAGTGCAGAAGTAATGCTAACTGTTGACGGTCAGGCAGGATACAGCCTGAATTTTGGTGATGTTGTGGAATTAAAAAGATCAGAAAAGAAATTTAAGTTGATCAGCCCGGAAGGATTGAATTTTGTCCAAAAGCTGGTTCAAAGAAAATTTTTAAACAGGGGGGTAGGCCTTGCCCAACAAATTACCCAGGATTTCATCGGTACTTGATCTCTACTATGGCCGAAGTCCTTATCTTGATGCCTGGTTGCTTCATTTCATGACCGAAAACAACATTGAGCATTTGGCCAATCCACGGGAGAATGCATCCCCAGAACAATTGCGTTTTATGGTGGATCTGGATGAAAATCAGGTTTTTGCTCCTTGTTCTGACTGGATGCTTAAAACTCTTTTAAATTCAAAAATGACAGATGACCTGCGGCTGGAATATCGTTCCAAGTGGCGCCAGCTTGTGACTCTGATCAAAGATTTTACTGGTGATGAATATACTAAAAAAAAGGTTCTGGCATTATGCCGGCATAAGTTTCAAAAGACTACTAAATCACCTTTTATTATCCCCTCCAGATTGATAAAGAGGCTTTTGACAATTTTTCTTAATCAAACTGCACAGCATGACCCATTTGAGGCCAGGAAAAGGGAATTTAATAAAAGGGCCAAAAGAGTAATTGAAAGTCCATTTCTTAACCGTTTTTTAAGCGCCTGTCCCTCTTCGACTATGGGGTGTCAGCGTATTCAGGATTTGAGATGGGAACTGGATCTTCTGGAATTGAAAAGGCTTTTCTGTCTTTCAACATGGGATGATATCTGGAAAACCGAACATTTTGTCCCGCAATCCAGCCAGGTTAATGATGAACTGGCAAAAGTCCGGGATGAATTTGATCAGGTGATGACAAAGCTTATGGGGCCGGAATTAAAAATAGAACTGAAGATATTGTATCTGCCTGAGAGTGCTGGTGGGATTGTCTTTGACATTATGATTATCAGATCCTTAATTCGCCAGGGACATAAAGTCATTTTAGCCTTAAAAGAAGGATTTTACTATGATTACCCAATATATTGGGATTATGAAAACGATCCTGTTCTGGCAGAAGAATTAAAGGGAGCCTGTTTTCTGGAGAACCACCAGATTTCTAAAAAAGACCTTCTTAAGACCCTCAGAGAACATGATCTTGTAGTAATTTCGGATGGGACCAGAGAAAAATTAAATTTGTGCCGCACCAGCGTAACCTTTGCGCGGGCCTGGAAGGAATCAGACCTGATTATAGCCAAGGGCAAAGGCAATTACCGTCGTCTTATCATGACTTCTCATAAATTTACGCGAGATATTCTTGCTTTTTATAGAGACGAGAATGGCCAGCTGCATTTTGCTTTTAAAGAGAAAAGTCCACGCGTGCGTAAAGTTACAGAAAAGGAGATTCTGGCCAAGGCTGAAAGGATTAAACGCCAGATGAGACAGGCTAAGGCTGAAGGCCAAAAGGTTATGTTTTATAGTGCTATTGTTGGCAGTATTCCGGGTCAGACAAAAGTAGCCATTAAGGTCATTAATACCTTTATTAATTATTTGCGTTCGCGTCTGGAGGGTACATTTATTATCAATCCAGCCGAACATTTTGAGCCGGGCCTGGATGGGGATGACCTGATGTATATGTGGGAGATTGTTCAGCGCAGCGGGTTAATTGATGTGTGGAGGTTTCAGACTGTAGCTGACATAGAAAAGAGTTTTGAGCTTATGGGCCAAAAAGTGCCGCCTATCTGGGCTGGCAAAGACGCTACATTTTCCACTGGCTGTACTAAAGAAATGCAGATTGCCCTGGAAGAACAACGCAAGTATCCTGAAATGCAGATTATTGGGCCTAGCCCGGAAAAGTTTTTCCGCCGCCGTGAATATGGGGTTGGTAAATTTTTTGATACAAATATTGAAAGGTAGGTCAATGAGAATTTTTGCCCTGTGCCTTTTTTTGATTTTGGTCTTAAGTTGTGCTCCAAAAGCACCAGAGAAACCGTATTATAAGCAGGCAGGACGCGAAAAAATAATCTTCCTCTGGCCTCGTTTGCCAGAAGGGCAGGGGCTTAATACCTGGCAGGATCTCAAGCCAGCCATTCAAAGAAGCTTGAAGTTTGTGCGTCGGAAGAATAGCCAGAAAATAGCTTTAAAACGGCCAGAGCTGACCCTTACCTGGCAGGATTTGCAGGAGACACTGGAACTTCTTCTTGAACTTTTGCCACGTCTGGATCAGGATCCAGGGATTATAAGTAACTTTTTTGATTTTTATGAGTTAAGACCGGATATTTTGCTTACAGGCTACTATGAGCCCTGGCTGGAAGGTTCGCTTGAACCTTCTCCTGAGTACCCATATCCTATATATAAAAGACCGCGGGATTTAAAAATAGCTGATCTGGGAAAATTTCATCCCCGCTGGAAAGGACAGAGATTGATTTATCGTCTGGCTGATGGTCAGATAAAACCGTATTATTCCAGAGCGGCAATTGATGGACAGGGGGCGCTGGCTGGAAAAGGATTGGAGATTGCCTGGGTCAAAGATAAGATAGCTCTTTTTTTTCTGCAAATCCAGGGTTCAGGACGGCTGGTTTTGCCAGATGGAAGAATCAAGCATATTTTGTATGCAGGCAAAAATGGACGTCAATATGTTTCATTGGGCCGGATACTGGTTGATAAGGGATATTTGAAGCTGGAAGATGTGAGTATGGACTCTATAAAACGTGTGCTCAGGGAGCATCCTGAGAGTGTTGATGAGCTTTTGTTTGGCAATCCCAGTTATGTTTTTTTTCGTCTGGCTGACAATGGTCCATTGGGGAGTATGGGGCAACCATTGACGCCGTGGGTAAGTGTGGCTAGTGATTCAGATTTGGCTCCGCTGGGTTCGGTTCTTTTTATGGATGCCCGGATTCCCATAGCTGAAGGGCAAAATAAAAAAATTACCGGACTGGTCCTGGCGCAGGATAGAGGAGGAGCTATTAATGGCAATCATTTTGACCTTTTTTGTGGCTCAGGCAGCCAGGCAGAGTATGTGGCCGGTCATCTCAAGCACAGGGCAAGGATATTTTTAATGGTGAGAAAAAAGTAATTTGACTCAACTTTCGGAGTTCCGAAAGTTGAGAAATCCGAAATTCGAATATCGAAATCCGAAACAAATTCGAATTTTCAAATGTTCAAATGACCAAAACAGGGTTGATTCAGTCAATTTTTAGCGATTAATGCCTATATTAGATCGTTTCCTGAAACTTGAATATTTTTTCCAGCTCAGAAAGTTGAGTAATCTGACGTATGTTCGAAGATTTAAAAGATTTGTTAAAAAAATGCCTTAGATTGCAGCTTGAAAAAGTTCATGAGTGGCACCAGAGAGAACCGGACTTAAAACCAGCTAAGCTGGATGCTTATGAAGATTTAATAGATATAGTTCTGGCCCAGCACCTGTGCAATTTTAAATTGTGGCATGTGGAAGATAAGGCCAGAAGGACAGACGTTAGTGCGCAGGTTATAGCTAACTGTAAAAGAGAAATTGATAGTTTAAATCAAAAGCGCAATGATCTTATTGAAAAGATGGATGCCTGGCTGGTCCAGCGGATTGAGCCTTTTTTGCCGGAAAATGCGCCAGCAAAATATAATACTGAGACTATTGGTTCGGCCCTGGATAGGATGTCCATTTTGAGTTTGAAAATTTATCACATGCAGGAGCAGACACAGCGCGAGGACGTTGATGAGGAGCATATTGCCCGTTGCCGGGAAAAACTTGCTATTTTGTGGGAACAGCATAAAGATCTGGAGCAAAGCATTCTTGAGTTACTTGATGAATATGCTCAGGGTAAAAAAAGACCAAAGGTCTATTTTCAATTTAAGATGTATAATGATCCAGGCCTTAATCCAGAGATATATGGAAGAAAGGATGAAAATTGAAGGATGAAGTATGAAGGATGAAGGATGAAATGGATTGGTGGTGGACGGAAGTAAGAGGTAGAAAAAGGGATGAAGCAGGAAATATGTAAAAAAATGACAATTTGCAATCTGGTTAATGAATTATCTACTGAATTTACATATCTACTTATATTTTTTTCATCCTTCATCCTTCATCCTTCATACTTTAAAAAAGGAGTGTATAAATGCCTGAATATGAGAGTGTAATTGGGCTGGAAGTCCATGCCCAGTTGAAAACCAAGAGTAAAATTTTTTGTTCGTGTTCTACGGAGTTTGGCCGGGAGCCCAATGAAAATACCTGTCCTGTGTGTATGGGTATGCCAGGGGTTTTGCCAGTACTTAACAAAAGGGCAGTTGAATATGCCGTAAAAATGGCACTGGCTGTAAATTGTAAGATAAACCAGAAGTCGATTTTTGCCCGCAAGAACTATTTTTATCCTGATTTGCCCAAAGGTTATCAAATCTCGCAATATGAACTGCCTGTTGCTGAGCATGGTTATATAACAATTCAGGTGGGTGGAAAGGAGAAGAAAATAGGCATTACCAGGATTCATATGGAAGAAGATGCTGGCAAGTCTGTGCATTCAGCAGCGGAAAATGTGAGTTATGTTGACTTAAATCGTACTGGAGTGCCTTTAATTGAGATTGTTTCTGAACCGGACATTCGCAGCCCGGAAGAAGCAGTGGCTTATTTAAAGGCCCTGCGTAGTATTCTGGTTTATTTAGAAATTTGCGATGGCAACATGGAAGAGGGAAGCTTCAGGTGTGACGCCAATATCTCTATTCGGCCCAGAGGGCAGAAAGAGTTCGGGACCAGGACCGAACTTAAAAATATGAACTCATTTCGTCATGTGCAGCGGGCGTTAGAGTATGAAATAGAGCGTCAGATTGATCTGGTAGAAGATGGTGAGGAAGTGGTTCAGGAAACCAGGCTCTATGATGCGGATAAAAATATTACCAGGCCCATGCGTGGTAAAGAAGAGGCCCATGATTACCGTTATTTTCCTGATCCTGATCTTGTGCCATTGGTGTTAAAAAGTGAATGGATAGAACAGTGGCGCAAGGAGTTGCCAGAACTCCCTGCTGATAAATTACAGAGATTTATTCGGCAGTATGGTTTGCCGGTGTATGATGCTGAAGTGTTGACAGCAGAAAAGGACCTGGCTGATTTTTTTGAGCAGACAGTCAAAATATATAACCAGCCCAAAAAGGTCAGTAACTGGATGCTGAGCGAAGTTTTACGTGAACTGAACGAGGCCAGAATAAAGATTGGCCAGAGTAAATTCAGGCCAGAGAATCTGGCCAAACTGATTAAAATAATAGATGATGGTTTGATTAGTGGTAAAATTGGAAAGAGCATTTTTTCTGAAATTTTTAACACTGGTCAGGACCCGGAAGAGTATGTTCGGGCCAAGGGCATGGTGCAGATCTCCGATAGCAGTGCCCTGGAGCAGGTTGTGGAAGAGGTATTGGCGGATTTACCGAAAGAAGTTGAAAGATATAAAAATGGTCAGACCAAACTGCTTGGTTTTTTTGTTGGTCAGGTGATGAAAAGGACAAAAGGTCAGGCCAATCCAGGTTTGGTGAACAAGATTTTAAAGGAAAAGTTAGGATAGGATGAAGTTAAATCAGATATTGCAAATTTTGAAAGGATTAAAAAAAGAGTTACGACATGAGTATTGTGTGAAAGAGCTGGGAGTTTTTGGCTCTTTTGTTCGAGGTGAGAACACTACTGCAAGCGATTTAGATATTTTAGTTGATTTTGACGGGGCAATAGATTTTTTTCAATTTGTTGAGTTGGAACAACATTTGTCTGATATTCTGGGGCGTCAGGTTGATCTTGTCAGTAAAAAGTCGTTAAAAAAGTATATAGGACAACAAATTTTGTCTGAAGTTGTTTATGTGTAATGTATGAAGGATAATTTATTATGAACCATATTGTGTTTGATGAAGAAAAAAAACATTTAAAATTGCTGGATCAGCGTTATTTGCCTTTAAAAGAGGAGTGGTTTGTCTGCGCCAGGCTAGATGATGTCATTTATGCCTTGAGGGAAATGGTTGTCCGTGGTGCACCAGCCATTGGGGTGACAGCAGCTTTTGGTTGTTATTTGCTGGCTCAAGAAGTATCTGACAAGGCACAATGGATGTCCGGGATAGAAGCTGGTTTAAAAAAGTTATCCAGTGCCAGGCCCACAGCAGTGAATCTGGCCTGGGCAGTGGAATGGATGCGTAAAAAGTGGGAAGATCAAAATGTTTCATCTGCTCAGGAACTGGCAAAGTTATGGCTTGATGAAGCACAAAAACTACTACTCAAGGACATTGAGATTAATAAAAAAATGGGTCAGTTTGGGGCTGAGTTGCTGGAAGATGGAGATGTGGTAATGACCCATTGCAATGCCGGCAGCCTGGCTACAGGTGGATACGGCACAGCCCTGGGTGTTATTCGGGCAGCTATAGAGGCTGGCAAAAAAATTGAGGTTATTGCCAATGAGACCAGGCCTTTTTTGCAGGGGGCAAGGCTTACAGCCTATGAACTCAAGCAAGATGGTATTCCGGTTAAGGTGGCTTGCGATAATGCCGCGGCTTTGCTTATGCGTAAAGGTCTGGTGCACAGGGTGATAGTGGGAGCGGACCGCATTGCCAGAAACGGCGATGTTGCCAATAAGATTGGCACTTATGGAGTAGCTCTTCTGGCCAGAGCACACAATATTCCCTTTTATGTGGCAGCGCCCATGTCCACCATTGACCCTGACACTCCAACCGGTGAGGATATTCCCATTGAGGAAAGGCCTGCTGGTGAAGTAACTCATATCAATGGTCAACCTGTTGTTCCGCCGGGGGTGGAGGTTTTTAATTATGCCTTTGATATAACTCCAGCCGGGTTAATAAGCGCTATTATAACTGAGGAAGGAATTTTTAGGTCACCATATTGTTTTAAAAAATGATAAAAAAATCAATATGCAGGAGGAAATATGGCCTTAGACGAGAGAATAGTTAGTGAAGCTATTATGACTAAATATTTTGACAAACTCAGAGACTCTCTGAATCTGGATGTGGCTATTGTCGGAGCTGGCCCTTCAGGTCTGACAGCAGCTTATAAACTGGCCTCACAGGGATTTAAGGTCGCCATTTTTGAACGCAAGCTCTCCATTGGCGGCGGTATGTGGGGCGGAGGAATGACCTTTAATTATATAGTTGTCCAGGAAGAGGGTAAGCGCATTCTGGAAGAAATAGGGCTTTCACTGGAAGAATTTAAGCCTGGTTATTATACGGTTGATGCTGTGGCAGCCACAACCACGCTGGCCTCAAAGGCCTGTCTTGCCGGAACAAGGGTGTTTAACTGTATGAGCGCTGAAGATGTAGTGGTGAGAGAAGAAAATGGCCAGAAAAGGGTTTGTGGCCTGGTTATAAATTCAAGTCCTGTAGAAATTGCTGGCTTGCATGTTGATCCCCTGGTTATTCATTCCAGATTTGTCATTGAGGCTACTGGCCATGATACTGAGTTGCTTCGTACATTAGTGCGCAAAAATGATTTAAAATTGTTGACCCCATCAGGTAAAATTGAAGGAGAGCAGTCAATGTGGGCTGAGGTTGCAGAAAGCAACACTGTAAAAAACACTCGCGAAGTGTTTCCTGGCGTGTATGTATGTGGAATGGCAGCCAATGCCAGTTTTGGTTCTTATAGGATGGGGCCAATTTTTGGTGGGATGTTATTGTCAGGAGAAAAGGTTGCCGAGGAAATAGCATCAAGGCTTGGCTCGTAAAATGCTTCCTCTGGTAGTTATTGCTGGTCGCCCCAATGTGGGCAAATCCACTCTTTTTAATCGCCTGATTGGTAAGAATAAGGCCCTGACCCATGACCGGCCTGGTGTGACCCGTGATCGCATCTATGGTGAGGTGCGAAAAGGCGGGGCACCATTTGCCCTGGTGGATACTGGCGGTCTTTTGCTGGACACGGAAGATGAGATAGAAAAGGAAATTTTGCTTCAGGCTCAGGAGGCCATTGAATCAGCAGATCTGATTTTATTGCTGGTAGATGGCAAAGAGGGCATAAATCCTCTGGATGAGCAACTGGCAGATATGCTCAGGCAGAGTAATAAGCCTGTCCACCTGGTGGTAAATAAGGTGGATGGGCTGGAAAAAAAAGATGTATTAGCATCTGAATTCTATGCCCTGGGGTTTGATTTGACCCCGGTGTCAGCAGCGCATGGTCATAATATTTCAGAACTTCTGGAAGATATCAGGGCCAAATTGCCGCTGCTTGAATCAGAGGAGGATCTTCAGGAGTCTTCTCCTGCTCTTCGTCTTTGCTTACTTGGTCGCCCCAATGTGGGTAAATCTTCCATGATTAATGCTCTGGTGGGAGAAAACAGACTTATTGTCAGTCCTGTGGCAGGTACAACCAGAGATAGCGTGGATGTCACTCTGGAAAAAGACGGCAAGCTTTATACCTTTGTGGATACTGCTGGTGTGCGTAAAAAAAGGCGGATTAAAGATTCTCTGGAACGATTCAGTGTTTTGAAATCACTTATGAGCAGCAAAAGGGCGCAGGTGGTCTTTTTGCTGCTGGATGGACTTGAAGGGGTATTGGCTCAGGACAAAAAATTGCTTTCTTTTCTGGATCGGGAAAAGACCCCCTTTATTGTGGTCGTCAATAAAATTGATCTTATCCCGCGGCCCAAACTCCCTCAGTTAAAGGAATATTTTAGACAGGAGTTAAAATTTTGCAGCCACGTTCCCATAGTTTATACTTCAACTATTTCCAGGGCCGGTCTTGGAAGCCTTTTGCCATTGGCCGAAAATTTGTGGGAGCAGTCGCAAAAAAGAGTAACTACAGGGCTATTAAATAGATTAATCAAAGAAGCGACATATAGACATCAGCCACCTCTGGTTAAAGGCAAGCGTGCCAAATTTTATTACATGACACAGGCTGATATATGTCCGCCGGAGTTTGTTTTTTTTGTGAACAACAAGAATTTGATCAAGCCATCCTATGCCCGCTATCTGGAACGGCAGATAAGAAAGCTTTTTGGTTTGAATATGACGCCAATAAGGATGTATTTTAGAGATAAATAAGGAGGGTATATGGTTCAAAAGGCCGATAGAATCTGGTTTGATGGCCAACTGGTCCCCTGGGATGAGGCTAATGTGCATGTACTTACTCATACTTTGCACTATGGCGTGGCCGTGTTTGAAGGTATTCGCTGTTACAAGTGCTCAGATGGCACTTCGGCAGTTTTTCGTCTCAAAGAGCATGTGGATCGATTATTTGATTCAGCCAAAGCAGTGGAAATGAAGATTCCCTTTAACAGGGATGAGATTTTTAATGCCATACTGGAAACTTTAAAGGTGAATAAATTGGAGCAGGGTTATATCCGCCCTCTGGCGTTTATTGGTGAAGGGGCCATGGGAGTGCATCCTGGCAACAACCCTGTTCGGGTAATCATTGCTGTCTGGCCCTGGGGTGCCTACTTAGGAGAGGAAGCACTGCAAAAGGGTATCCGCATTAAAACTTCCAGTTTTACCAGGCATCATGTCAATGTTATGATGACTAAGGCTAAAGTTGCAGGCAATTATGTAAATTCTGTTCTGGCGAAAATGGAGGCCGTGGCTGATGGTTATGATGAGGCACTGATGCTGGACGTGGATGGATATGTGGCCGAAGCCACGGGTGAAAATATTTTTATTGTCAAAAAGAGCAGGCTAAAGACCCCGCCTCCTGGCTCTATTCTGGGAGGGATTACCAGGGACACTTTAATTACTCTGGCCAGAGACATGGGATATGAGGTTGTTGAACAAAGGTTCCCTCGAGATGAGCTTTACGCCGCTGACGAGGCATTTTTCTGTGGTACAGCAGCTGAGGTAACACCTATTCGGGAAGTTGATCGTCGGGTGATAGGAGCTGGCAAGGCCGGGCCAGTGACTATGCTCCTGCAGAGCGAATATTTTAAAATTGTTCATGGTGAAAATTTAAAATATGCCGGGTGGCTAACTTCTTATGAGCTTTAGATAAATGGCCAAGGTCAGTCTGACTGCCAGATACAGGCCTCAGACCTTCTCCCAGGTGGTGGGACAGGATTATATCAAGCCCATTTTGTCCCGTGCAGCCGCTGAAGATAAAATAGCACCTGCTTATTTGTTTAGCGGTACCAGGGGAGTTGGTAAAACTACTATTGCCCGTATTCTGGCCAAAGCAATAAATTGTGAGCATGGGCCAGCACCTGAGCCTTGTAATAGGTGTGCCCATTGTGTTCAGATTACAAAGGGTGCGGCAACAGATGTTATGGAAATTGATGGTGCTTCCCACACTGGCGTGGATAATGTGCGTAAACTCAGGGAAGAAGTGGCTTATGCTCCCCTTAGTTGCCGGTATAAAGTGGTTATTATTGATGAAGCCCACATGCTTTCCAAGTCTGCATTCAATGCCTTGCTCAAGACACTGGAAGAGCCGCCCAAACACTGCGTGTTTATCATGGCTACCACAGAGCCGGAGAAGTTTCCCATCACCATTATCAGCCGTTGTCAGCACTATGTGTTTAAAAGGATTCCCCAAAATGAGCTGATCAGTCATTTGCAATCGGTTCTTGAAGCAGAAAAGGTTGACTATGAGCCTCAGGCATTAGCTCTTATTGCCCG
>CAJXJU010000011.1 GCA_913055195.1 uncultured Desulfohalobiaceae bacterium
CTTTGTAATAGATTTCAAAGCTGCGTATGACGTCATCATCTGACATATCTTCCTGTGGATAGGTTTGCACCAGAAGATGAAAGTGATTGCCCATGATGCAAAAGCCCAGGATGTCCACAAAATAGACAGAGGCCAGGAATTTGAGGATTTTAAGAAAAACTTCCTTGTCAGTGTCAGTAATGGGCAGTCCCTGAAGGGCGGTTCTGGAGATGACGTGATAGACAGCAGGCTGGTCAGTGACCAGCATCCTGGGGATGCGTGGCATAACATATACCTCCTGTGAGTTTGAAGTTGAACTGAAGATTAAAGGAAGAGAGAGGAGTTGTCAACTAATTTCTCCTGTCCCTCTGTCCCCTTTTACATTTTCTTAACATTTTTAACATCTATTTTAGATGATTTTGGGTTAAATCTGGAAGTGAGATAAACAACAATCAGGCGGCAGGAGGTGTAATGATGAAAAAATTAGTAATGTGGTTTTTCATGTTTATCCTTGGTGCGGTGTTGTTAGCAGCCTGCACTACGCCAGGGACAAAGGAGGTGGCTGTCAAACAAAAAGAGATGGTTCCTGAGCAAAAAGCTGCCCAAAAAGTTGCAATGTTGAGCCATCCAGCCCTTAGTGAACAGGAGAAATATATCCCCTGTTCTGAGTGTCATGCCAGAACAACCCCGGAGGTCTATAAGGAGTGGGCAGATTCTTTGCATGGCATGACCAATGTCAAATGTTTTCAGTGTCATGGCACGTTTGAGACTTTTCAGGCCTCGCCTGACGAGTTGAAATGTATGGCCTGTCATCCAAAGGAAACAGAGCACAAGCCAGAGGGTAAGCATTGCGTGGATTGTCATTTAGAGCATCGTTTTACCGCGCATAAATAATGCTGGAGGAGGTAGTAATTATGGCAATGACCAGAAGAGATTTCATCAAGGCTTCTGCGGCAGCAAGCGCTGCTCTGCTCGTGGGCATAAATCCGGGTAAGGCTAAAACAGCTCAGGCAGCAACCACGCAGGATGTTGATAAATGGGTGCGGGGTGTTTGTCGTTTTTGCGGGGTAGGTTGCCGTGTAGAATTGGGTTTAAAAGATGGTCGTCCGGTTGCTTTGCGCGGCGTGTCAGGCTCCAAAACCAATCTGGGTTTTCTTTGCATGAAGGGTATGCTTTTTCATCGCATTATGTATCATCCGGATCGTCTTAAAAAGCCGCTTTATCGTGAGCGCAAAGATCAGCCCTTTAAAGAAATTTCCTGGGAAGAGGCACTTGATATTGCAGCCGCAAAGTTTGCTCAGGCTGTCAAAGAACACGGTCCAGAGAGCGTGGCCTATTATGGTTCAGGACAGTGTTTGACAGAAGAGACGTATATTTTTCAGAAAGTTATGCGCGCAGGACTCAGGAGCAATAATGTTGAAGGTAACCCCAGGCTTTGCATGGCCAGTGCTGTTGGCGGGTATCTGACCTCTTTTGGCGCTGATGAACCCATCGGAGCTTATGAGGATATAGAAAAGGCATATTGTTTTTTTATTATCGGTTCCAACATGGCAGAAGCGCATCCGGTGATTTTCAGGCGTCTTATGCGCCGTAAACTTGATAAACCGCAGGAAGTAAAGGTCATTAATGCTGATCCCCGTGTTTCCCCGACATCCCGCATTGCTGACATGCACCTGCAATTTACACCGGGCACTGACCTGGCCCTTTTAAACTCTATGGCCTATGTGATTATTGAAGAAAAATTGTATGATGAAGAATTTATTAAGAATTACTGCAAATTCAAAAAGCCCGGCAAACCTGTCACGGATGTAGGTTTTGAAGATTATAAAGCCTATCTTGCTGATTATACTCCGGAGCGTACAGCAAGCCTTTGCGGTGGTAATATTACAGCGGAAAATATCCGCCAGGCAGCGCGTATGTTTGCCACTTCGCGCGGGACAATGAGTTTCTGGTGCATGGGAATCAACCAGCGCATTCGCGGTGTCTGGGCCAACAATTTGATTCATAATCTACATATGCTTACAGGCCAGTTGTGCAAGCCAGGGGCAGACAGCTTTTCTCTCACAGGCCAGCCCAATGCGTGCGGTGGCGTGCGTGAAGGTGGGGGCCTCTGTCACATCCTGCCCGGACATCGACCAGTGAAGATTGATAAATTGCGCCATCAGGTAGAGGATTTGTGGGGTGTTCCGCGGGGACGTATCCCTAAAAAGCCAGGTTATCATACCGTGGCCATGTTTAGTGCGGTCAATGAGGGTAAAATAAAAGCCATCTGGATTAATTGCACAAGCCCGGCCCAGAGCCTTCCCAATTGTGATAAGTATCGCAAAGGCATGGCCCGCGAAGATGTTTTTATGGTGGTGACAGAGATTTTCCCCACCAAGACCACTGAACTGGCCAACCTTGTTTTGCCGACTGCTTTTCATTTTGAAAAGACCGGAGTTTATGGCTGCACAGAGCGTCGTTCCCAGCTCACGGTAAAGACTGTTGACGCGCCTGGCGAGGCAAAGCCAGAGGTCTGGATCGTGCGCGAGTGGGCCTTAAAACTTGCTGAAAAATTAAATGACCCGGTGATCAAAAAATGCGTTGAGCCTTTTGTGGGCCTGGACGAGGATTTTGACCTGCCAAAGGCTATCTGGGATGAATATACGCAGAAAATTACTGCTGGCAGAGACAATGACCTGCGGGGCGCTACTTATGAAGTGCTGATGCAAATGGCTGATGGCGTGCAATGGCCAGCACCAACCAAAGAACATGCGCTTAAAGGCGGTACCTATAAGAAATTCGTGCGCGGTATTGACCCGCTGGCTGACAAACATGCAAAAGATGACAAACCCTATGTCTTTTACGGGCCAGCGCACAAAGATGCCAAACTTTATTTCTGGCTGCGGCCATATAAGGGGGCTGCTGAAGAGCCAGATAGCGAATATCCCTTTTTCCTTTCTACTGGCCGCATTATTGACCACTGGCATACCACAAGCATGACAGGTCGTATTCCAGAGCTAATGCGAGCCAATCCTTATGCTTATGTGGAAATAAACCCCAAAGATGCAGCCCGGCTTGGAATAAAACCTGGCGATATGGTGGAGGTGACAACCAGGCGCGGAAAATGCGTTTTGCCGGCCAAGATTTATGTTGGCCCGATGGAAGGCATGGTGTTTGTTTACTGGCATGATATGCATGAGGACAGGATGATTAACAGAGTGACCAAAGACGCGTTTGACCCAGGCTCCAAAGAACCGGAGTTTAAGATCTGTGCGTGCAGGATAAGCCGCGTTTCTGGGCCAAAGCAACTCAGGCCATTTATTGTTCAGATGTGATTGTTGAGGGAAAATTAGAGGTAAGGGGTAATTTACCCCTTACTTCTATATTCAAGGAGGTAAATAATGCCAGTGGCAGGTTTTGTGGTTAATGCCAGACGCGAGGATTTAAAGGCTGTTGTGGATAAATTACAGGAGATAAAAGGGGCTGAAGTGCATGGCACAGATGATAAAGGCCATATTGTGCTGGTGCTGGAAGGTGATAGCGGTGAAGAAATGGAAAAGGTTGCTGCTGGCATAACCAGAATGGATGGGGTTATTTCTTTACATCTGGCTTATTTTCATGCCGAAGATGAGGTGGAGAAAATTGAAAGGGGAGAAATCAAACCCAGATTTTCCTTTGGCCGGCAGCACGAAAAGAGCTGTGTTCTCTAGGAGAGAATTGCTGAAAAAAATCCTTTTCTCTCTGGCTGCGGGTGCGGTTGAAGCAGGGAGAGCATCTTCTTCTGATGCCCAATCATCTCCCATTAAGACCAATGTGCTGCGTCCGCCAGGCGCGGTCAAAGAAGATTTATTCGCTGCTAAATGCATTCGTTGTGGTCGGTGCGTGGAGGCCTGTCCTTACAACTCTATCAAGATGCTGGATATCCGTGCTGGATTTTTTGCGGGCACGCCTGTTATCTACCCTCAGGATATTCCCTGTTACCTCTGCATGAAATGCGTTGAAGTCTGTCCCACTGGCACTTTGCAAAAAGTAAAGCAAAGTGAAGTACGCATGGGGCTGGCTGTGATTGATCACACCCTTTGTATTACCTGGAAATTGCAGGCCCTTTGTCGCACCTGTTACAATGTCTGTCCGTATAAGGAAACAGCCATTAAACTGGATCAGTTAAGGCCGGTTGTTGTGGAAGATAAATGTGTTGGCTGTGGGCTTTGCGTGCATGGCTGTCCTTTGCCCACAAAAGCGATCCGTATAGAACCGATTTATTCTTTTTAAGCTTTATTAAACTTTTTTTGAATGTGTTTGAACCATGAAACATTACAACCGCTTTCGTTTTATTACCCTTTTATTGGCTTTTTTGCTTATTTTAATCATTCCTTTTTTGCATCGCTATTTCGACTTTCAATTTATCCAGGGCTGGTACCAGTCTTTAGGGATTGGTAAATTCTGGTTTGTCTCTCCCCTGGAAGGTCTGGAGTCCATTCTGGTCTCCAGGCAGATTTATGTCCCGGTCCTGATCGGAATGCTGCCAGCAGTGTTGATAGCGTTATTTTTAGGCCGTGTTTTTTGCGCATGGATCTGCCCCATAAGTTTTTTGTCTGAATTAATAGACAGGGTAATCTGTCGCAAAAAAAAGAAAAGAGAGTTGTTGCGATTGCCACGACAGGTTTTCTGGTTTGCCCTGCTGGGCGAACTTGTTTTGACCATGATTATTGGGGCGCCCCTGTTTGTTTTCCTTTCTCCGCCCGGTCTGGTGGGCCGGGAAATGATGCTGGCAGTTATGTTTCATACCCTGGCCCTTGAAGGGGTGGTGATTGTTGTTGTGCTTTTGTTGCATTTATTGAGCAACCGTTTTTTTTGCCGCTATTTGTGTCCCCTTGGCGCGTTACTGGCATTTATTGGCGCGCGCAGGCGCTTAAAGGTGGAACTTCAAGCAGGTGAAGAGCAAAAGTGTCTTCATTGCGGTTTATGCGCAAGATCCTGTCCTCTGGGGCTTGATCCTGAAAAAGGAGAGACAGCCAGTATGTATTGCTGGAATTGCGGCGCATGTATAGATGCCTGTCCTCAGGATGTTTTGAAGTTTAGATTCAGTGATCAGTGATCAGTGAACAGTGAACAGTGAACAGTGAACAGTGGATAGTGGACAGTGATCGGTGAACAGTGGACAGTGGACAGTGAACAGTGGATAGTGGACTTAACTGCAAAAAGTCTAAATTTTTATTTTTAATAAAATTGTTATTGTTTAATCTATTGAAAATATTGAACGTTGAACATTGAACGAAGCCTGCAAAAAGGGACTTTTTGCAGGCGACTCTTGAAGCAAGGGATTCAGACTTATGAAAATTGATAGATATTCTTTTGAAGAATTTCAGGAACTTGCAAAATCATTTCACGGCTATCCTGCGCCTGGTTTGCTCATTGGCGGTTATATGGTAGCCCTTGGCAAACGGCTTTTGCCGGCAGATACCATTTTTGATGTGATTGTTGAGACGCGAAAATGTCTGCCCGATGCTGTCCAGCTCCTTACGTTGTGCACTGTGGGTAATGGGTGGATGAAGATAATAAATCTTGGCCGCTATGCTGTTACTTTGTACGATAAGTATAATGGCAAAGGTGTGCGCGTGTATGTTGATACTGATAAGCTTGACAATTGGCCCGAACTAAAGGCCTGGTTTTTTAAGCTTAAGCCCAAAAAAGAGCAGGATACAGAAAAGTTGTTTGAAGAGATACGCAAGGCAGGAGATAGTATTTGCAGTTATGAGAAGATAAAAGTGGATTCTCGTTTTTTAGTCCCGGCCAAAAGCAGGGGCTTTGCTGTCTGTCCTTTATGTAAGGAAGCCTATCCTGTTTCTGATGGGGGAATCTGTCGCGGGTGTCAGGGAGAGGCACCCTATCTTGATGTTAAACGCATTACACCAGATGTTGAGCAGCCAGATTTAAGAAGTGTTGAAGTGGATGAAGCTGTTGGTGAAAGAGTTTTGCACGATATGACGCGCATTGTTCCTGGCCAATTAAAAGGGCCTTTTTTCAAGGCTGGTCAGAAAATTACTCCTGGCGATGTCTGTCGTTTGCAACAGATGGGCAGGTATAAGATCTATCCTGAACAGCAGGAGGTATCTTTTACAGAATGGATACATGAAAATGATGCTGCCTCAGGATTTGCAAAGGCAATGGCAGGAGATGGAGTCACCTATTCTGAGCCAGGAGAAGGCAAAGTTACCTTTTTTGCCGCGCGAGATGGTTTGCTTTGCATAGACGTGGAAATGTTGCACCGGTTTAATCTTGTGCCTGATGTTATGTGCGCTGCCCGGCAAAATTATACTGTTCTTAAAAAGGGGAAGCCATTTGCAGGAGTAAGGGCTATCCCGCTCTATTTATCCAGAATAAACTATGCTAAAGGTCTGGCGGTTCTTGAGGAAGCAAAGGTATTTGAAGTTTTGCCTTTGCGCCGGGCAAAGGTCGGGGTTCTGGTAACCGGCACTGAGGTGTTTCAAAATTTGATTGAAGATAAATTTTATCCTATTATCCAGCGCAAGGTAACTGCTTATGGCTGTGAGGTGGTGGGACAAAAAATAGTCCCTGATGACCGCAAGGCCATTGCCTCAGCTGTGAAAGAACTGCTGCAAAGCGGAAGTGATCTTATTGTTACTACTGCTGGCTTGTCTGTTGACCCTGATGACGTTACCAGACAGGGACTGATTGATGCAGGTCTTGACAATATTCTTTATGGAGCACCCATTTTGCCCGGGGCCATGACCTTGCTGGGCAATATTGGGACTGTCCAGCTCATAGGCGTGCCAGCCTGCGCTTTGTATTACAGGACAACCAGTTTTGACCTTTTGTTGCCCAGGCTGCTTGCTGGCATTCAGGTTACTCGTAAGGATTTGAGCTTGCTGGCTGATGGGGGATTTTGCCTGGACTGCAAAGTTTGCACCTTTCCCAAATGCCCATTTGGTAAATGAAACAAAAGACTTTTAATCATAGTCATTTTCCTTCTCTGGGAAAAAGGATAGTTGTTTATCTGGTTCTCATTCTGGGGCCTTGCGGCGGGTTGTTTTTTTTATGGATGGCCAGGCAGCAGGAGGCCTTTGTTATTAAACAACTCAGGCACCAGGCCCTGGGTATTTATCATTATATTGTTCTGGCCAGGGAATGGATATCTTCTCACGGAGGAATTTATCTCAGGGAAGGTGATGAATATCGTTTAATAACACCATCAATTTTTACGCGGGAGATTGCCCTGTTCGCCAGGAAGCGCCAGCCTTATGCCGTCAAGATTGCAGCTTTAGACAGCAAGAATCCTGAGCATCAGCCTGATGAATTCGAGAGCAGCGCAATAAAAATGATGCAAAGCGGTCAAAAACGGGAGTTATGGAAACTTGTCAATGTTAAAAAAAAGATTTTGTTTCGTTATGCTGCTCCTTTAATTTTTGAAAATGATTGTGCAAAATGCCATCAGAATTTGCCAAAATATAATATTTGTGGATGTATCAGCATCTCATTTCCTGCCACTTCCCTGTTTAAAGAGGTAGCCAGAAATAAAAATTATTATTTTATATATCTTTTTGCCAGCCTGGGCATAGTGTTAATGTTGTTGATTATTTTGTTAAAGAGAGCTGTTTCTGATTTATCACTGGCCTACGATGATTTGAGGCGCATGGAAAAATTTAAGTCTGATTTCTTTTCTAACATTACGCATGATCTGAAAACGCCTATTACTGCAATTAAAGGTGCTTCGGATATTCTGGCCAAAAAACTAAGAGACGAGGAATACGGGCCTTATGTAGAAATTTTAAAGAGAAATGTGACAAGGCTTTCCAGCATGGTCAGGGATCTTTTAGATTGTGCCCGGCTGGAAAGCGGAGAGCTTGAGTTGAATAAAGAACAGCTTGATCTGGCTGAAGTAGTGGAAGATGCAGTGCTTATGGTTCAGCCTCTGGCCTGGGAAAATCAGATAGAAATTGAATATGATCCGCCAGACGAGCCATATTATGTGATTGCGGACAGAGCGAGAATCGAACAGGCCATTTCCAATCTTTTGACCAATGCCATAAAATTTTCTGATAAAGGCGCGAAAGTAATTGTCAGACTGGCACATAAAGATGGTCAGGTTGTGATGTCTGTGGAGGACTTTGGCCCTGGCATTCCCCAGAGTGAGCAAAAGATGGTTTTTAAAAAGTTTTATCGTCGCAGCCGTGAAAAAGGCAGTGATGGCCTTGGTCTTGGCCTTGCCATTGCCAGGGGAGTTGTGGAAGCGCACGAAGGCAAAATCTGGATCTCCCAGCCTGATCATCAGGGAGTGATCATGAATATTTCATTGCCGGTAGCTAAAAATGCGTAATCCAACCATTTTACTGATAGAAGATGATAGAGATATCCTGACCATTTTAAGAGATCAACTGGTCATGGATAATTGTAAGGTCCTTGAGGCTGGTTCAGCCGAGCAAGGGATGCAACTTTTTAAGACCATGCGTCCCGATTTGATAATTCTGGATTTAAACCTGCCTGATCTGGATGGGATCAAACTCTGTCAGAATATCCGGCGTATATCTGAAATACCAATCATTATGCTTACGGCCAGAGAGTCATTGGCTGACAAGGTTCGTGGCCTGAACAGCGGTGCTGATGATTATATTGTCAAACCATTTGAGTATCTGGAACTGGCTGCGCGCATAAGGGCCTGCTTGAGAAGATCATTAAAGGAGTGCGGAAAGGAGAAATGCTGTTTTGGCGAACTGGAAGTCCGGTTGGGTACGAGGGAGGTTTTTTTACAGGGCAACCCAGTGTATCTGACCAAAAAGGAGTTTGATCTTCTCGAACTGTTGATTTGTTATCCTGGCGAGGTTTTGAGCAGGGACTTTATTTGCAGCCAGATCTGGCCTAACGAGGAAGTTTATTCGTGGAGCAGGGCACTTGATGTTCATATTCGCAGACTCCGGAAAAAAATAGAGCCTGACCCTCAAAATCCAAAATTTATTATTACTCACCCAGGGGTAGGTTATCGTTTTGATGGCAGTGGGGATTAAAAAGTTGAGTTTGTAAGAAGTCACATAAAAAAGGCAGGCTCCAAAAGAGCCTGCCTTTTTTATTTTCAGCCTGTAAGGCGATTTTAATATGGCGCTGAGGACATGACCGGGCTCAACTCTTCAATCTTACCGTTTTTGATGCGGTAATTATAGATATCTTCCATATCTTTATAAACCTGGAAGAGCTGGAAGAAACCATGCCAGTGCGCGTAGTCAGGTCCGTCCATTGCAGAACCCTGGCGGGCACGGCGTCCAACATGGTGCCAGAGGTAGTAATAGAGTTCCTGGATAGGATCTTTCCACTTATCCTGTTTGAGCAGGTTTTTGGCCTTTAAATCAGCCAGCATTTTAGCTGCCTTGCCCTGATAAAAGTTGTATAATTGTGCAGACCGGTCAAGTTTGGCAAAATGATTTCTGGTATGGGTGGAGCTATGACAATTGGTGCACACCTTGACCATTAGCTTGCGTCCTTTTTCTCCATTTCCACGCTCGCCACTGCGTACTACACTTTTGGGATGCATCAGATCCCATTTTAAGCGTTCGCTGATGTTATGGGTGGTTGAAAGTTCACCAATGCCGCTCATGTGGCAGACAGCACAGGTAGGTGCTTTGTAATCACCTGGCTCCCATGTATCAGGAGCGCTGTCCCATCTCCATTCCTCACCTTCGGTCAGGAATAATTGACCATGATGACTTTCATAGTAAATTTCTATATCCGGATGATCAGGGCCTAAATGACATTTGGCACAGGACTCAGGCTTTCTTGCTTCAGAGACTTTAAAGCCGTGTCTGTTGTGACAGACAACGCAGTTGCCTATGCCACCATCAGGATATCTCATGCCAATTCCACCAGGCCAGCTATCGTCAGTTGGCTTGTTATCCGCATTCAATTTAACTGTGCTACCGTGACACATCTGGCAGCCGCTCTGACGGGCAGCATTTCTTAAGCTGTCTGGAGCACCGGCAAATTTACCAGCTTCCAGGCTGTACATGAGCACCTGGAATTTTTTCTTGTCTTCAACAGGCGCGCTGGCAAGTTTGGCATGGCCGCTTTTGCTGAACTGTTCCACCTCTTTGGGGTGACATCTGGCGCAGGTCTTGGGAGAGACCATAGGAGAGGTAAAGATATTGGTTCCTTTTACGCCTTCACACTGACTGGCCATGGGAGAGCTTTTTTTCACTGTATGGCAATCATAACAGGAAACACCTGCATGGGCCATACGGGAAGATTTCCAGTTTTCAACAATGCCCGGTGTTTTTTTGGAGTGACATTCAATACATTGCAAAGCTTCTTTAGAGTAACCTCTTTTGATGATTAACTCTTTGGTTTTGGAAAGATCAGGATAACTCTTTTGCTGGGCCAGGCCGTAAGGACTGGTCATGACCAGACTCAATATAATGAGTCCGCTCAGGGAAAACAACCGTTTAAGCATTAGCATAAGCTTCCTCCTTTAAAAAATTATTGGTTATTAAGGGCCAGGAGCAAATCACCGTGGCCTACATTGTGATGACACGAGATACAGGTTTTATCTGTTTCGCCAAGCTCATAAGCCCTATGGGCCAGAAATGCCTTGATGGGAATGCCCGGAACCACAAGCTTCTTATGACATTTCTTACATCCTGTTTCATAAGTATAGGTTTCGCGCTTATTTCTGTTGGCTACCCAATCCACTTTTTTGGCGCTTACATGGGCAAGATAGTCTTTTGCCCCGGCTTTGGCCTTGGTTCCAAGGTAGGTTAAAAGGCCATCTTCTGGCAGATGACAGTCAACACATCTGGCCTTGACAGCTCCTTTGTTGGCCTGACCATGAGCGGCTGTCCGCCATGTTTGATAAAATGTTTTCATTTCATGGCAGGATGTACAGAATTCAATCTGGTTGGAGGAGTGGATTTTGGCAGCCGCCACCAGGGCCAGGATAACGGCCAGACATAACCCTATACATAGTCCCAGGATGATTGAACCGTTTTGTTTTCTAGACATGGTTTTCTCCTTTGATGTCAGAAGATTAACTGTGAGAAACACTTTTTTGTTTTGTATATTGGGGCCATAACTTAAAAAAGAATTAAATGGCAATTAAAAATGTTACAAAGTTGTTACAAATTTAGATTTTTTTCAAAATCTGCTCCTTTCTTGTTGACCCCTGGATATTTAGTCTATTTACTCAACTTTCGGAGTTCCGAAAGTTGAAAAATTCGAAATCCGAATATCGAAATC